>NZ_CAJWCF010000065.1 GCF_913020055.1 uncultured Paraglaciecola sp.
GTGCTGGGATCATAGACCACCTCCTTATTAACTGTAATTATATACAGTATTGCAACAGTTTACAAAAACATAGCCATCTTTAAAGGTGATTTATCGATTACTGCCTTTAATTCCCCGGTACTCAACTCCAATGTATTGAGGGTATTTTTTAAATCTAAGTCAACTGAGTGTTGACTCTCTACAAGGGCAAAAGAAGGTAATTGTTTGGTGTTTGTGGGTTGATAAAACACTTCAAATGCTTGGGCAGAATAAGCGGTCAGAGTTACCTTTCCTTGATCGGTTAAAACAACCAGCCCATTACCTTCAAGTCTGTTACTTTGATACTCTGCGGCTTGTGTTAAATAACTAAAAACAACAAAAACAAATAGGCTCACTGTTTTAAGTGCTCTAGTACTGAAAATTGCCTGTTTACTGAAATACATAGTTTTTATCTTCTAGGTAAATTAATTGGAGCCGGATAGGTTTAAAACGCAGGCTGTTGCAGAAATAACCATTGAATGGCTTGAGAAAATTCTGTTCGCCATAATTGTTCGTTATGTTCGCCGTTAGGAACACGTTTAAATAAGAGGTTTTTCCGAGGGTGACCTTGTTGATCTAGTTGTCGTTGCATTTGACTGGTGTCAGCGATCATACCGTTGCCTTCTTTATCGCCAAACAGCACATACAAACGGGCATCTACTGCTGCTTTTTTCAATTTAGTAAAAGAAAACACATCTTGGGAATACCAATAAGAAGGTGAAAAAATGCCTGCTTTACTGAACATTTCTGGATAGGCGTGAACAGCGTAGTGGGAAATCAAGCCCCCCATTGAGCTACCCATAATAGCGGTGTGTAAACGATCTGCTTTGCTGCGAAAATTGGTGTCGATATAAGGTTTAACAACCTCCACTATGAAATCCATGTATTGTTTTCCTTGGGCTTCACCAAAACGTTTGTTTTCCCAAGGTGATAACTCATTCATTCGAAAGTCTGCGCCGTTATCAATGGCTACAACAATCACCTCTAAGCCTTGTTTTTCAGCGAGTAGGTTGAGTGACTCGTCAACTCCCCACTCCCCTGCATAGGCAGTTTTGTCATCAAATAAATTTTGCCCATCATGCATGTAGATAACTGGATAACGTTTATCTGTGTGCTGATAACTAGGCGGTAAATACAAGCGAATAGTGCGTTGTCTGTCTAGTTCGGGCATCACAAATTGATAGGGCAACACCTGCACATTGTCAGTTGCAGTGGAGACTTTTACCGACTCACTACAAGCTACTAGTAACAAGACTGATATAAAGGTGAAGAGTACACCCACCCTATTTTTACTCGGTTTGAATCTCATAACTGGATCACCATTGATTGCATAGGTGCTAAGGTTAACTGCATTTTCCCTAATTGCTCATTCACTAACAAGGTTTGTTCTGTACCAGTTAATAAATCGACACCAACCAATGTGCCTGTGTTGAGTCCTAATATGCCGAGTTGTTCCTGATTTAACAGCAGCGCCAGATTGATTGTCTGTTTCTGGTCAAAATGGCTGATTACCAATAGTCGCTGATTTTCAACATAACGCACAAAGGCGACTAATTTATCCGCTCCCTCAATACCACTCTGACCTTTTACTGTCTCATTGCCTCGAGCGTCTGCCACTTGTATCTGTTTGAAATTTACCGGCATATATTCACCGAGCATAGCCGGGTGGAAAGCTGAGATTTTCATCACATCCGCATAAAAGCTGCGTAATAATTTTTCAGACGCGGTTAATTGGCCGCCATCGAACTTACCGTTATTCATCCAACGTTGGTGTGCTGGAACACCCCCATAATCAAAAATACTGGTCCGAGACGGATCACCAAAACCTAAGTCTTCGCTGCCGTCTTCACCTACTTCTTGGCCAAAATACAATAATGTAGGTGATCGACTGATTAGTGCTGACACTACTAAGGCTGGCATACCCATTTTTGCGCCACCAACTTTTCCAGCAAAGTCATCACTGGCAATACGCTGTTCATCGTGATTTTCAAGAAAGTGCAACATATGTTGTTCGATATCTTGATGGCCTGCTTGAATTTGATGTAAAACCCGGCCTTTTTCTGTGCCTTGCATAATGGCTTTTAAACTATCGTAAAATTCAACTTTATCGTACAAATAGTCCATTTTACCTAGTTGAATATATTGGCGATACAAATCTGGGTTGTACACTTCGGCTAACAAAAACGCCTCGGTTTTTTTCATCTTTATAGAGGAGTTTAAGTAACTCCAAAATTCTACTGGCACCATCTCAGCCATATCATAACGAAACCCATCAACACCTTTATCTAACCAATAATGAGTGATATCGCGAAACTTACGCCATGAATCGGGCACCTGTTTATCTTGCCAAAATTTAGCATGTTGCTGTATTTCGAATTGCATGTACTCTTCTGGTAAGCGTTCAAAATCATAACTACCATCTGGTTTTACGCCATAGTTAACCTTGACCGTTTCGTACCAATCATGAAAATGTGGTTGCGCTTTACGAGAACCATTACCTGTCCATTTGGCAGGTGACTCAGCAAATTTCCTATCAGACATAGGATCACTATCCCCGCCTAAAGGTTGATACCCGTCAAGGGGCAAAGGAACTTGAAAGTCCTGACCCACAACGTAATAGAAATTATTGTCTTTGGCGTATTCAAGGGTTTTATCGTCTTGTGCTCCAAAATCACTGACCGCTTCAGGTTTGGCTAAAGAGTGATAATTGCGCGCTACATGATTAGGTACGATATCTATGATGACTTGCATGCCATTGTTATGGGTTCTTGCAATCAATGCCTCAAATTCTTGCAAACGTTTTGCGGGATCATCGGCCAAGTCTGGGTTGACAGAATAATAGTCTTTAACGGCATAAGGGGAGCCAGCTCGACCTTTCACGACATCAGGATCATCATGACTAATACCGTAAGCCGAATAATCAGTAATCACATTGTGGTGTGGTACACCTGTATACCAAATATGTGTAGTACCAAGCTCTTTAATGCCTTGTAATGCCGTATCCGTAAAGTCACTAAATTTCCCCACACCGTTTTCTTGAATAGTGCCCCAAGGTGTATTGGTAGTGTTTGTATTTCCAAAAAGTCTAGTGAAGACTTGATAAACAACAGGTTTACCTCCTGGTTTTACGGGTAATAGATTTTCAATGGTCATGCTGTCTTGCTGCTTTTGTATAGTTAATTCATCTTTGGGTGCAGGTGAACACCCTGTAGTCACTGCAAAAATAACAATAGACAAAATATAGTGATTCCACTTAACTAATTTTGTTGCAAACATATAAAAGGTTCCGTCGATAAAGCTTGCTAAATCATACTTCTGCCAGTTGCTTTCTAACAGTATCCTACATACGTATTCACGATATATAGCAATCAGTAAAAATCGAACAGTTTTAAAATCAGATCCTCTTACCAAGCTTATACTGTTATCATTACAAACTATTAATGGGCATTACCAAAAAGTGACAAGCTAAATGAAAATATTGATCAGAAACCTAGACAGAGAAACCACAGAACAAGAACTAAAAGCGGCGTTTGAGGCCCATGGAAAAGTCCAGTCTTGCGATGTAGTTAAAGAAAAAACTAACGGCTTATCTAAAGGTTTTGGTTTTGTTGAGATGCCTAAACCAGGTGAAGCAAAAGTCGCAGTCAAAACACTTAATGATAGTATGTTAGGCGCTAACAAAATCAGAGTAAAATACGCTCAGGATAAAGCTGATACTCAAACTAAAGCACAAACTGATTAGTCCTTAGTTTCTAATGCACATGCTTAAATATATTTTTTGTGGCTGCTAGATATCATGTTTGTCATCGTAGTTATTAATATTCATGCATCAGAACCTTTGTTGATTAATTAAGGTCATTACCCTTTTGGCAAAGCCATTCTGTGGTTAGCCTTACTGGGGTGTTGTGTTTATGGCTGTCCCCCCTGATTTTATTCACAATAATTAGCAACTTTACTTTAATTTGCAATGAACTATAACTCATTGATTATTCACTTTATGTAATACCTAATTGATAAAAGGCCTGCGTATTTGATGTATCTTTTATGCACAAGTTTGATCCCTATCAATAAACTCGACTCCCCCTTATCCACTTAGTCTGATTTTTCCATTATGTTAATGCTTAATCTCATAACAAAGATAAGGCATTAACATGAAAACACTTATTTGGATTACTTCAGTTGTTTTAATTTCTGTAATGGCTGCTTGTACTTATGGCCCCGATTCTCCTCAAGGTTTTAGTCTGCCAGAAGGGGATACAGTAAAAGGTGAACAGGTGTTTATGCAATACCAGTGTTTGTCTTGTCATGCTTTAACAGGTTATGACGATCCGTCTTTACTTAAAGAGTTTGATATCCCCGTTCCACTAGGTGGTACCACATCTGTGGTTAAAACCTATGCGCAACTCGTCACCTCGGTCATCAACCCTTCCCATAAATTAGCGCCAAGAAATCGGTATATCGAAGAAAAAGTCAGCAACAATGATGGCAGTTCAAAGATGCGCAAATTTAACGATGTAATGACAGTTCAAGAACTGATTGATTTGGTTGCTTTTTTACAACCTAAGTACGATGTAAAACCGATTACTTATACACATTATGGCCAATATAGAATGCTGTGATTTTGGCCGCTGAACTCAATCCAGCAGCTTTAATTTGTAGTTATAACAATCATATATCAACCCTTTCCAACACGCTTTTCAGTTGGACTGGGTATCGGCAGTAATGGGGAGGTAAGAATGAAAACACCTAAACGAATATTGGTAGTCATTAGTGGTAGGCATGCTGAACACCCGGCGTTAGAACGAGCGTTAAAGTTTGCTGAATATAGTGAGGTGCATATTCATTTATTTAATTCAATCTACGAGCCAGTGATGGAGTTAACGGATGTATTATCGAGTGAACATCGCAAAGAAATGAAAAGCCAATACATGGCAGACAGGTATTTATATATGGATACCTTAGCTGATGATTTAGATAAAAAAGGTATCAGTTGCAGTGTCAATGTAGCCTGGCATCGAGAGTTACATGAAGCCATTGAAGAAATAGTCGATGAGCTTGAGCCTGATTTAGTCATCAAACGGATTTCGGCCGATGCCTCTTCTATCAACCCTTTTTCTATGCCAGTTGATAGACATTTACTACGTCATTGCAAAGCCCCACTTTTGTTAGTGAGAGAGTCTCAATGGGTAACAGATCCGATACTAGCAGCCATTGATCCTACGGCCAATGACAAAGAACACATCACGCTCAATCACAACATTCTCGAATATTCGAAAATGTTGGCCCATGTTACAGCCACACCATTACACAGCGTCAATACTTTTGAGACTCCCAGCATGGAACCAAGAATGGGGGTGGGTTGGGCTAATATTGATTTTGCGAGCATTAAAAAAGATATCGGTAAGGCGCATAAAACCAAAATGGAATCCTTGCTAAAAGAACATGAATTGTTCAATCAGCCCTATCACGTAATTGAAGGTCAAGCTGACATTGCTATTCCTAAATTAGCAAAAGAAATTGATGCACAACTATTAGTTTTAGGCACGGTTGGTAGGACCGGTCTATCAGGGGCTTTCATCGGCAATACAGCAGAGCATATTTTAGCCAATATGAATTGCGATATATTGACCCTCAATCCAACTTATAAACAACAGTAAGGGCAAATACCATGCAAACAATTAAAAAAATACTGGTAGATATCGATCCTGATAAAGAAGAACAACCGGCACTCAATAAAGCGTTACTGTTTGCTAAAAAACAACCTATAACCATTAAGTTATTAAGCTGCTTATATTATCCCTCCGTGATGGCCAGTAATTTGCTCACCCCAAAACAACTTGAAAATACCCAGGCCGAAATCCTAAAAATGCATCTAGGCAGACTCAATAATTTGATTAGCCAGCATCCACAAAACAATGTCACCTATGAGACTGAAGTGATGTGGAAATCGCCAATTTATCAAGGCATCTTAAAAGTAGTAGAAAGTTTTAAACCAGATTTAGTGATAAAGGCAACGCATCCACATAAAACCATAGCGAGAAGATTGTTTACTCCTACAGATTGGTATTTACTTAAAGCCTGCCCAGTACCCATATTATTTGTTAGAAACACTGAATGGACCCAAAACACAACAGTAGTTGCAGCCATCGATCCTGAGCATAACTTAAGTGCTGAAAGTGAACTGGACAAAAATATTCTAGAAACAGGTTTTGCCATCTCTTCAGACCTAGATATGACTCTGCAGGCGTTACACTGCTTTGACCCTAGTTATTGGGATATTTTACTTGAAGCGGTTGATAAAAGTGGAATGTGGGCTGATGTTTTCTCTTATGACGAGCATCAAAATGAATCGATGGTACTTGAAAAATTGCGTTATCAACATAATGTTAAATTTGCCAAAGAGTGTTCTGAATACGTACCCAACAGCGAACACCAACATATTATTTCTGGCGACATAGATGACATTTTGCCGAAAACATTAGAGCAGCTTAACGCAGGTATTCTGGTTATAGGTACCACCTATCGCACAGGTTTACTGGGAAGTACTGCACAAAGACTGATCGAAACAGTTGACTGTGACTTATTAGCGGTTAAACCTAAAGGTTTTGAACCACCGTTTCATTGAGCACAGATTTATACTCATTCAATAATACGTAGCGCTACATAAGGCGCTGCGTTAAATATAAGGATACAAAGTTTAAACAACCCCATACCGCAATAGTTGACCAAATCGAATTGTTGTTGGTTAAGGTCAAACCATTTCCCATGCATCAAGTGCAACCAATCATGGCCTAAACTAAATACAAAAAACCATATCAACAACACCGAATAATTAATCAATGTGCACCATGCAAAAAAGCTAACCAATTCTGTAGTTATCATATTACCCTTCTTTCATTATTTTATTAGCAAGCAAAATATTGATCCACATCGGGTTCGATATGTACCACAACGTCTTGAATATCGAATTTATCTGCTAACACCCGCTCAATGTCGTCAGCTATTTGGTGCGACTCTATGGTACTAAGGCTGGCACTGACCGTCACAGAGACATCAGCCATCTGCCCTTTGCCTGTATCTCTAGAACGAACATTTCCCACAGTGATAACTGCTGGAATATTGTTAACCGCTGCTTTTAATTCCTCTGGAGGGTAACGACTTTGATCAACTAAAACAGGAATTGCCCGTTGAAATAGGGTGAACGCCAGATAAAAAATGATACTAGATACGATTAGCGCAAACACAGTGTCTATCCAATAATATCCGAACGCAGCTATTTGCCAACCAACAATCACAACACCACTTGTCAATACATCACTGAAAGTGTGGGTTGCATCAGCATGTAATATATCTGAGTCTAATCGTTTAGCCCAAGACCTTTCCCACAGGGTTAAACCGACATTAACAGCCAACGAAAAAATTAATATCACCAACCCAAGTATACTCTGTTCAACAGGTTGCCCAAATCGTTCAACAGCATTCACAATTACTTCAAAAGCCACTATGGTTAACAATGACGCGAGTGCGAACACCGCTAATTGTTCAAATTTTTGATGACCATAAGGATGAGAGCCATCTGCAGGAGATTCAGTGACTTTGACTGCTAACCAAGCAAAAAGGTTGTTTGCCAAGTCAGAAAGAGAATGCACAGCATCAGCAATTATCGCTGCAGATCCAGTCATTATACCAACCGTCATCTTGCATACAGTGATCAGTGCATTTACACTGCCTTCAATCAGCAGAACCTTTCTAACGTGCATCTTTTTCCCTCATAAACGGTATTTATCTTCACCAAACGGAGGATATCAGATTACCTAAATAATTATGTGATCGAGGTCAACAAGAGAGTTTCAACAAATTTTATAATATAAGTCAGTTAGCAAAATATGAGGATCGATAGTGAAAGTAGCGTTTTTTAACACTAAACAGTATGACCAAGAGTACTTTGATCGTGCAAACTCTGATGGTGCGCACCAGTTACGTTATTTTTCATCCCGTTTAAATCTTGAATCGACTTCCCTTATCACTGATGAAAAAGTGGTGTGTGCTTTTATTAATGACAATTTAGATGCCCAAGTATTACATCAACTGAAAAACAAAGGTGTTGAACTCATTGCGCTACGATCGGCTGGGTTTAACCATGTTGATATGGCCTGTGCAAAACAACTGTCACTGCCTGTTGTGCGTGTTCCCGCCTACTCGCCTTATGCAGTAGCTGAACATGCTGTTGGCTTGATGTTATGTTTAAACAGAGGGATCCACCGCGCGCACAACCGTATTCGAGAAGGCGACTTTTCACTACGTAACTTAATGGGCTTTGACTTACACGGTAAAACAATTGGAGTAATTGGCACCGGAAAAATTGGCCAAGCCTTTGCCAATATCATGTTAGGTTTTGGTTGCAAGGTAATTGCTTATGACGTAGTTCAGAATGAACAATGTATGCAATCTGGAGTCACCTATGTATCACTCGATAACCTGCTAAGCCGAGCAGATGTTGTTTCGCTACACTGCCCGCTAACGCCCGAGACATATCATTTGATTGACCAAGAAGCAGTGGCAAAAATGCGCGATGGAGTCACTATTATTAATACCAGTAGAGGCAAACTTGTAGATACCAAAGCCATCATTAGCGGACTTAAAACGGGCAAAGTGGGTTTGTTGGGACTCGATGTATACGAAGAGGAAGAAGCGCTCTTTTTTGAAGACTTTTCAGCTAAAGGTATACAAGATGACTTGTTAGCAAGACTAACAACTTTTCCAAATGTGATTATTACTAGTCATCAAGGTTTTTTTACCCAAGAAGCGATGCTTAATATCGCCCAAACTACTTTGTCAAACATCAGTCAATTTGAACAAGACGGCAGTATTCAAAATGGCGTGATTTGAAACGCCAAGAAACTTGACCACCATCAATATGAACCTGCGGATATAAAGCATACTCAACTTCAGAATATTGCAATGTATTAGAGCAGACTATGACAACAACTAACCACGTTCAACGATATGAAAAACTTAAACTACTCAGTGCACAGCTAATCTCAGAAATACCAGAAGTGATGGCTGGATTTGGAGAATTACATTCTTCGGCCGTGGCAAAAGGAGCGCTGGATACAAAATCAAAAGAATTAATAGCCCTAGGGATTGCCATAGCAGTCCATTGTGACGGGTGTATTGCATTTCATGTGCATGATGCATTAAACGCTGGAGCAACTAGACAAGAAACCCTAGAAGCAATAGGTGTAGCAATTTTAATGGGTGGTGGACCTTCAATGGTCTAAGGTTGTGAAGCTTTAGAAGCCCTTAATGAATTTGAAAAAGAACAAAACCCACCTATTTAGCGCTTGTTTATTTGTGTATTTGGACAATTAAATTTAGGCGGTACGCAAAAGAGACGTTTCACGTTCCTGTAATAGACTTTGGTTAAGTTTTTCAAAGTCTATAATACGGACTCGACGTTTTTCCACCTCAATAATCTGTTCACTTTGCATTTG
Organism: uncultured Paraglaciecola sp.; assembly: GCF_913020055.1. Classification (GTDB taxonomy): domain Bacteria; phylum Pseudomonadota; class Gammaproteobacteria; order Enterobacterales; family Alteromonadaceae; genus Paraglaciecola. Next base: position 9,513 of record NZ_CAJWCF010000065.1, read on the forward strand.
TGTAAGTAACCGACTCACTGTTTCAATTGCCATGCCTAAATAATTGGCAATGTCTACACGAGTCATAGTTAAATCAAACACTTTACCAGACCGGCCCAGCTCCTCAAATCGTGAAGACAAGTCAATCAGGAATGAGCTTAGTCGTTGAGCTGAGTTCATGTTGTTCAAACTAAGTAAAAATTTATTTTCATCATTCAGGACATGACTCATACCTTGTAACAAGTTGAATCGTAGACTTGCTGAAATCGCCATAGCTTTATCCAGCTCTCCTAAACCAATACGACAAACACTGCTGGTTTCTAAAAACTTTATCGACTGTGCATGAGCTCGATTATCAAAGCCATCCAGACCGATCAAATCACCTGGGTAATGAAAGCCGCCAATTTGTTCATAACCACTATTAGCCAAAACTGACGACTTTGCCGATCCACTGCGCAAGATATAAATAGCATCAAATGTCTGGCCTACACTGAATAAAACATCTGATTTATGGTAAACCTTGTGAGATCTCACTTTAGGCTCAACTTTACTTTTTTCCGCTTGGCTAAAACACATACTTGACATGGCACATTGTTGGCAAAGAGAAGGCCGCTGTGTTGTATTTATAGACATTTTACAATCCTCGTAAATGGGTCAAAAGCGAGCTGCTATTGGTATAGATCAAGAATAAGGATTAGCTGCGATCTAAGGTATTAGTTTTTCTGCGTAATTTATTTCGGAAAATACCTAGAACGCCCTAAGCAGAGTCCATTAATTCTATTTCACTGTCTAACAAAACCAGCTGTCCATCAAGTTTGCTAAGCATGTCTTTGGTGACTAAGACTATACCATCCTGGCTAATCCGAAATCCTCGAGCAATATCGTGTTGTTTGTTAACCCCAATGCTCATGCCTTTAGGTATTTGGCAGCCTGCATCAATAATTGCACGCTTAATAGTCACATGTTGAGCAATATCCACTTGCGGCAAAATCACTGATTGTTCAATATGACTAAATGAATGAACATGCACATCTGAGAACAATAAAGATTGCTCTATTTTAGCACCAGAAATGATACAACCGCCTGAGACGGTTGAATCTACCGCGTATCCTCGACGGCCATCATCTTCATTAAAAATAAATTTAGCAGGAGGTGATTGTTTCTGATGTGTCCAGATTGGCCAATCTTGGTCATAGATATTTAAATCTGGAGTGACTGCTACAAGATCCATATTAGCCTGCCAAAATGCATCTAAGGTACCCACATCTCGCCAATACGGAGCGACTTGTTCATCACCAGAAAGAAACCTGAAAGCCATCACTTGATTATTCTCAATTGCCGCTGGAATGATATCTCGACCAAAATCATGTTGTGAGTCTGTTTTTTTAGCATCTGCTATCAATTGCTGAATAAGAAATTCAGTATTGAATACATAGTTCCCCATAGACGCTAATGTGAATTCAGGTTTATCTTTCAGCGGACAAGGGTTATCGGGCTTTTCATGAAAATTGGTAATCCGATTGTGTTCATCAACGCACATCACGCCAAAAGCACCAGCAGCTTCTCGGACTGGAATTTCGATGCAAGATACCGTCATATCGGCACCAATTTCGACATGTTGGACCAACATGTCACCATAATCCATTTTGTAAACATGATCACCAGCCAGCACTACAACGTACTTGGGAGCGGTTTCACGAATAAACTCAATATTTTGATAAAGCGCGTCGGCCGTACCTTCATACCAATTGGAAGAATACTGTTGGGACGCTGGTAATAATTCTACATATTCACCTAAATCTCGATTCAGGTGTCCCCACCCTCGCGACAAGTGTCGAATCAATGAATAAGCTTTGTATTGGGTCATGACTCCAATTTTCCTGATCCCTGAGTTAATACAATTCGACAAGGGAAAATCTATCACCCTGAATTTCCCACCAAAATGGATAGCAGGTTTTGCCTGGTACTGAGTTAATTCACACAATCGACTGCCTTTTCCTCCTGCAAGGATCAAGGCTAAGGTGTCTCGTGTGATTTGACTTACATAACGTGAGTTAGAATGGATCATGTTGACAACCTATGGCTAGGCTTAAAGAAAGTTTTGACTGATAGCTTAAATTTTGATTGCCAATACATCGCACTTCACTCCATGCAAAACACCGTTCGCAGTTGAGCCTAACAACAGCTTTAAACCACTTTGGCCATGAGTGCCGATAACAATTACATCAGCGTTAATAGATTCAGATAAACCATGAATTTCATCTACTGGCTCGCCAATAGGTGCGTATATTTGATTATCAGGAATATCATGTTTCTTAGCCAAATCTAACAATTTTTCTTTTGCATTTTTTTGGTTATCGTTGACAAACTCAACGCCCACTCCAAATCCATATGATTCATAATAAACATGTGGGAAAGTGACATAAACAAGACTAACCTGAGCCGGTTTATCGGCAATACTCAATGCCCGTTCTAACACCTTTTGGTGTTCAGAAAAGAGGTCCACTGCGACTAAAATATTTTGATAGTTATTCATATCCATTCACCCTTTGATTTAAACACTAGGTTGGCTAAACTAATTGCAAATTTAACAATGTATTTATCGTTTCAATGAAAAACTGCAAAGGTAATAATCTAAAACATTGTGATTAGCGCCACTTATTTTATTAGAACCTAAATCAAGCAATAGACTTTGATCTGAATCAAACAAGCTCAATTTGTAATCAACAACAATAGTGATTGACGTTAGCCCTTTACCCCCTTTAGAACAAGCTAGTTTGAATTGATAATTTTCTGTACATATCAACTATAAATCAGTAAGTTATGAAGATAGGTTTATGGTAACTATTAATTGGTTTCGTATAAAAAAGCCAAAGGATATTTATGAATTCTAAGTTGGAACAAAAACTAGCCGAGTTTCGCATCTCCTTCATTGCCGAGTTTAATGACAAACTTGCTGGGCTTATAAAATTATGGTCAGAAGCTAGAACGTCAGGATCTTTGGACTCAGTTAAGAAATTTAGATTCGAAGTACATAGTCTCAGGGGATCAAGTGGCGCGCTTAAGTTTCTGTCGCTAAGTGACAGATTAGGTATGATAGAAGAAGAAGTCGCCCCCTGTGAAGATAAAATCAATAACTTAAAAAGTGTAATTCCTTTTATTGACCGTCATATGAATTCGATAATTGAGGCATCACGTAATAATCCTAATCCGTTATTGGTATTAAGAGAAGAATCACCTTCCCTTGGTGAATCACTCGAGTCACCTAGAAAAAAAGAAGACATTACCTCGCAGTCATATAGAGACATCAGTATTGCTCTCTTAGATGACAATGAAACCACTTCAGCAGTCCACGCTAAACTTTTAACTGGGTTTGGATTTACAATCAGCCAGTTCAATTCAATCGAACAGCTAGAAAAAGTATTAGAGCAACAAACATTTAATATCGTGTTGATTGATACTGATAACTCAACTGACCAACCTGAACAAATGTTTCAATTTGCCTCAAGACTGAAAAAAATCAATACCGACGTATTTGTTTTATCCTCTTCCAGTTCATTTGAAAACAGGCTTGCCGCAGTAAGAGCCGAGGTAAACGAGTACCTGTTAAAGCCTGTTAACATTACGACCTTAGTATCTAAAATCCGTAAAAACTTTAAAATTGATTTAATCAGACCCTATAGAATTTTACTATTAGATGACCAAGCTTCAGTGGGGATTTTTTATAAAACGTTACTAGAAGACGAACACGTTGAAGTATTAGCAATAAGCCAAGCAGAAAAAATCATGACTGAATTAGAATCATTTCATCCTGATGTGTTTTTGTTAGATATGCATATGCCAAACATAAGTGGATTGGAAGTCGCACAGTTACTACGCCAACAAGCTAAATATGATTATGTACCGATTATTTTTCTCACTGCGGATAAAGATATCAACACCAAACTTCAAGTGTTAGAGTGTGGTGCTGATGATGTGATTCCGAAAAACACCTCACCAAACCTTATCGTACAACAGGTTGATAGTCGCATTCAAAGAGGACAGGAAATACGCTACCTTGCCTCTAGAGATAGTTTAACTGGTGTACTCAATCATGGACAAATAATGGATGCAGCAGCCCATGCTTTAAGGATGGCGTCACGCCAACAAAACCCTACAGTGGTGGTCATGATAGATTTAGATTTTTTCAAAAAAGTGAATGATCAATACGGACATGGTGGTGGTGATAAGGTGCTGATTTCACTAGGACAATTATTGCTACAATCGGTTCGCGACACTGACTATGTGGGTCGCTATGGAGGCGAAGAATTTATGGTGGTTTTCAGTGACACAGACGTCAATGTTATTGAAAATAAAATGAATAACATTTTAACGGCCTTTTTACAGATCAATTATACCGTTGCTGAACAATCCTTTAATTGTAGTTTTAGTGCTGGTTTAGCTAGTTCACTTCATCATGATAAACTAAGTGAACTAATATCTTCAGCTGATGGCGCTTTATACAAAGCAAAAGAAGCGGGTAGAAGCAAAGTTTGTGCGGAATAGATTAATGGGTGTTTTTGTTGATTAAGGGTTTAGCCGTTCGTTCTAATAACCTTTGAGCAATCAAGTCTAAGTCCGTTTGTTCTATTGCTGCGCTTATTTTAACTGCTTCTTTGGGCATTCCATATATCACACAACTCGACTCACTTTGTGCAACCGTATAGGCACCTGATTGGCGTAATGCCAATAATCCTTTTGCGCCATCTTTGCCCATGCCTGTTAATATTGTTGCTGCGACTTGTTTCCCCGCTGCTTGCGCTAACGAACTAAACATTACGTCTACAGAAGGTTTGTGGCCAGATACTGGCTCACCTTCATCTAATTTAACGCGATACTCTTCATTTTTGGCCACTATCAAAAGGTGTTTATTTCCAGGAGCTATATATACGGTTCCTTGTACAAGCACTTCACCGTCTTGCGCCTCTTTGACCGCTACGTTACATACATTGTTTAATCTCTGCGCAAAAGAAGCAGTAAACCCAGCGGGCATATGTTGCGTAATAACAACAGGTGGACTGGTAATCGGTAAGGACTCTATAATGACTTTTATCGCTTCACAGCCCCCAGTTGAAGCGCCAATGGCAATAATTTTCTGTTTCAAAAAACTGTCAAACTGGTTGTTTTTACGAGCAATTGAATTTACACGAGATTTAAATACTTTGGCTTGGAACACCAATCGAATTTTATCAACAATTTCTTGTTGATAAATTGAAATACCTTCGGAAACACCTAATTTTGGTTTAGCAATATAATCAATTGCTCCCAACTCCAATGCACGAAGAGTTGCTTCAGCACCTTGTTCAGTTAAAGTTGATATCATCAAAACTGGTGTGGGTCTGGCTTTCATTAATTTGTCTAGAAACGTTAAACCATTCACTTTTGGCATTTCAATATCCAAAGTAATTACATCAGGGCTAAGAGAATTAACCATCTCTTTTGCAATGTAAGCATCCTTCGCCACTCCCACGACATGCATGTCCTTTTGTTGGTTAATAATTTCACTCAACAAACTTCGAATAAGCGCCGAGTCATCTACGACTAATACACCAATTGACATCTTTAACTCCTAAAACAAATCAACATCACCGGATTTTTTCGAAGTTTCCTTCAATTTAATTCTATATTCACTTTCACGATCGATGATCGTACTGTTATGCAATGATTTAAGCTTACGCACTTTAACTTCTCCGGTTTCCGGAAAGAAATAGACTTTCCTTGGAAAGTCATCTAACAAGTCATTAGCAACAACTGGGATATGTTCAGTGCGCAAGTAATCCATCACAAACTCGACATTTTGTTCACCCACATTATTGACCGTAACGCCTCTAAGCACATTTGCTCCGCCAAAGATTTTGGCTTCAAGTCGATGCCGATGTGCGCCCATTTTTAACAACTGATTAATGAGCAACTCCATAGCATATATGCCATACCGCGCCGACTCTGAAAACATAAGTCCGTTACCACCTACATCATGTGGTAATAAAAAATGGTTCATACCAGCCAATTTAGTTAAGGGATCCCGCAGACACACTGAAACACATGAGCCAAGAACCGTAACTATCATAGTATCGTCTTGAGTAACAAAATACTCACCAGGCAATATCTTGACAGCATCACGCTGAAAAACCCGATCGTAATACCGGTTAGGTGTGACTTGGTTAAAATTGCTTTGCTCAGCCACAAACTACCTTACGGGTTGATAGACAGTCTTGCCTAAAGGTTTTAGCGAATTGGTCATAAGAGAGAAGTTCTCAGAATGGCCAGCAAAGTATCTTCCATTGTCGTCCAATTTATCCACCATTTTTTCTAATAATTTAGCCTGCGTCGACTTATCAAAATAAATCATCACATTGCGGCAAAAAATCAACGATAACTTATCAGGTACATCCCATTTATTGTCTAATAAATTAATACTTTTAAACTGAATTAGAGCCTTCAATTGTGGGATCACTTTTGCATTTCCAGTTTGACTACCTCTTCCCTTAAAAAAAAACTGTTTTCTTTTAACACTCGACAAATTATCCAAATTTTTTAAAGGGTAAACCCCTTTTCGCGCCACACTGAGAACCTGACTATCGATATCTGAAGCAATAATTCTAACCGGAGGATCATAACAACCAAACGCCTGTATAACTGTCATAGCAATAGAATAGGCTTCTTCGCCTGTACTACATGCTGCACACCAGATGGTATAGGGTTTAGGGTTCGCCACAAGATAGTCATGCAAGATATCAAAATGATGAGGCTCTCTAAAAAATGAAGTTAAATTGGTCGTCAGTGCATTAACAAAGTGTTCCACTTCATCGGGACTAGAATTTAAGCACTCCCAATAATCAACGAAGTTCTTTAACTTCAACACTCTCAATCGCCTCACTAGGCGACTATAAACCATAGAGTCTTTACTATCAGACAACTTGATACCGGTCAGTTGATAAAGTCGATTACGCAACTGGTCAAAATCTTGCTGGCTAAACGCGAACTCTCTTTGTAAATGATTGATCACTGATTAAAAGCTTTCCCACTCATCATCATCAGAATGAGGCAATTCTATTAGTGCTTTTTTAGTAAACCGCTGACTATCTAATCTAGGTGAGTCATGCGATTGCTGCTCTTTAAGTTTGGCGGGTTTAAACGCATTCTCATTCAGAGTAAAACTTCCCACACTTCTAGATAGTTGTTCGGCTTGATGAGTCATTTTCTCGGCAGCGGCAGCAGCTTGTTCAACCAAAGCCGCATTTTGTTGGGTCATTTCATCCATTTGAGTAATGGCTTTGCCTACTTCTTCAATACCAGATGATTGTTGCACTGAAGCTGCGGCAATTTCTCCCATGATGTCATTCACTAGTTGAATTGACACCACAATATTTTGCATAGTCTCACCAGACTTTTTAACCAAATCGTTGCCCTCTTCAATTTTCAACACGGAATCAGATATTAAGCTTTTAATATCTTTTGCTGCATTTGCAGAGCGTTGGGCTAACGTTCTAACTTCTGAAGCAACAACAGCAAACCCACGGCCTTGCTCACCCGCTCTAGCGGCTTCAACAGCAGCATTTAACGCGAGAATATTAGTTTGAAAAGCAATAGCATCTATTACCCCAATAATGTCGGAAATTTTTCGTGAGGATTCATTGATTGAGGACATAGTTGTCACGACTTTTTGAATTAATTCACCACCTGTTTTTGCTACTTCTGACGCTTCTGTTGCAAGCGCGTTTGCCTGCTTAGCGTTGTCAGCATTGAGCCTGACTGTGCCGGTAAGTTGCTGCATACTTGAGGCGGTTTCTTCTAGGTTTGATGCTTGTTGCTCGGTTCTTGAAGACAAATCTGAATTGCCTCTGGCAATCTCACCCGAAGCATTATGAATGGTTTCACTGGCAACCAATATCTCAGCAATCATATCGGTCAAGTTTATGCTGGTAATATTACAGGCTTTTTTCATCTCATCAAATGTACCTTGATAATCTGTTTCAACCCTTTTAGTTAAATCTCCATCAGCAATCGCCATTAATACCTGACTAACAGTAGTGAGCCCATTTTCGGTAACGTCCAGCAAATGATTCAGACCGTCAGATATGGTAAGCAAAAAGTCTTCTTTACCGGAGATATCGATTCGCTTGGTAAAGTCTCCTTGCAATGCTGCATCGACCATCATAGCTATTTCTGTTTGAGCCATAACTTCTTTGGTTCTATCTAACCACTCTACAACAGTACCTAAACGATCTCCGTTATCTGCATATACGGGGTTTGCTAACAATCTAAAATTGCGTTTACCTACTTGTATTTGTGCTGTATGTTTTTGCGATAAATGTTCTAAAATTGCTTTTTGATGGGCTGGATTCTTATGGAAAATATCAATTTTTTCGCCCATCACTTTGTCTGCAGTAAAATGTGGTAATACTTCCCTTAGATCGTCTTCGCATTCTCTTAACATGCCTTTGACTGAAGTATTAAGGTATACAATTTCACGATCATTGTTGGCAATCATAAAGCAGGTAGCGCTATTATCTAATGCTTGTTTTACCCTTGCCGCTTCTATAGCACGCGCGTCAGCCTTTTTTAGTTGTTGGTTGAGCTCACTTAGTTTCCGGTTCAACTCGCCCATTTCGTCTTTGCGCAAGGTATCAAACTCAAAATCAAACTTACCTTCAGAAATATGTTTAAATGCTAAGGTTAACGAGCTTACTGAGTCTTTAATCGATTTAATCAGCAGGAATGCGATAATAGCGCTAAATAGAAACATCACTGAAATCGAAATTAATGATGCTCTACGCTCAGACGCTATATGATCGACCCGTTTTTGAATCGCAGATTCAAGTTTAATCACTGCATCATCAAAAAACGAATAGATGCGATTAATAACCAAACTATACTCTTCAAAATATTTAGCTGAAGGATAATTTAAGGGTCCATCTTTCAAAATTTGTTGCCTAACAATTGCGGTTAAATTATCAATTTCCGTTTCAAATTCGTTGGCTTGTTTTTCAAGACCACTAAACTTTTCATCACTCGCCGCAGCCGACTGTAGGTTTTCGATAAAATCATGAAAGGGGAATGTCAGCACAGACAAATTTGCAGCTATCATCACTTTTTCTGCTGGGGACACCACTCCTCGAGCCAATATACCAGCACCAAATCCACGAATTTGACCCAATGAATCGGTTAAGATCGGTAAGTTTTCAAAATTAGCAATAATAAGATGATAACTGGGTGCAGCTGGATCATAACTTAAGAGCGAATATTGCATTAACTGGTGTACCAAATTGTTAAGGCTAAGAATCACCTTTGAACTCGCTTCAAATAAATCAGCTTCACTTACATCCCTGCCCGAAGCAACGCTCTTTGATATTTGCCACAGGTTTTTAGATTGAGCAAGTTTTTCTAGAACTTTGTCAGAATCAACATTTTCAAGCAGATATTTTGTTAGGTCAGAAAACCCTTGCTCTACTTCAGAATTTTTAGCACCTAAGATACCGACAACACCTTTTTCACCACTAATAAATCGAGCGGATACCCCCCTGTATTCACCCAACACTTTCATCAACTTAATGGTTTTAATGATGGGTGGTGTAGCGGATACCTCATGTTCAGCCACATATTGAGCATCCAGCGAGAGGGTCACGTAAAAATAACTAGGTACAATTAAGCCAATAGTCGCTAGTACTGCAATCAATAGCATTTTTGTGGCTAACCTAAGGTTATTCAGCCTATTAACAAAATTCATATTATGTTCCTATTTCGAAGACTCAAATAACCCTAGTTCATCACTAGAAATTAAACTTTCAATATTGATTAAAATAACCATTTGTTCTTCAATAGTCGTTAAGCCGTAAAGATAACTACTATCAAACACAATACCAAACTCAGGCGGTGGTTTTATATCTTGCGCCATGACTTTGATCACATCACTAACCTCATCAACTACAATGCCCACCACTCGTTGACCAATATTGAGCATGATCACTATTGTAAATTCGTTATAAGTGGCTTCACCAACAGAAAATTTAATTCTTAAATCAATGATAGGCACAATATCGCCTCTAAGATTCAGCACACCTTTTACAAAGTCTGGAGCGTTGGCTATCTTAGTGACTGGCTGGTATCCACGAATTTCTTTCACTGTCATGACATCTAGGGCATAAGTTTCTTCGCCTAAGACAAAAGTTAAAAACTCATGTTCAGTATCTTTGGCTAACGTTTCTATTTGTTGTTTAGGCAATTTTGACCTCTATATCTACAGATGGTTGGTTCACAGTAGATGCTAATGATTCAACATCTAGAATAAAGGCTACGCTGCCATCTCCCATAATAGTTGCGCCAGCGACACCGGGTACGGGTTTGTAATGATGTTCTAAACTTTTAATCACAACCTGTTGCTGCCCTACTAAACCATCAACTAACAAACCAAAACGTTTATTAGCAGTGGTAATGAGTACGACTATTGCTTGAGTAGGATCTGATTCCGCGCCTTGTATATTCATATACTCATATAAGGGTAAGATCGGCCAGTATGCATCTCTTATCCATAACATCTGCTCGTTGACTAATGTTTTGATTTGGTTACTGACGGGCTGAATAGATTCTACGATCTGTGTAAGTGGAATAATAAATACTTGATCACCAACAGAAACACATATGCCATCCAAAATAGCCAACGTTAACGGTAAGCGGATGATAAATCGCGAGCCTTTACCAAGCTCAGATTCAATTTCAACTTGTCCACCAATAGATTCAATATTTTGTTTAACCACATCCATCCCCACCCCACGCCCTGATAAATCAGTGACTTCAGTGGCGGTAGAAAAACCGGCAGCAAAAATCAATTTCCAAATGTCAGAATCAGGCATTTTGTCATGGGTCTCGATACCGTTTTGTTTAGCCTTTTCTAATATTTTTTGTTTATCTAGGCCCGCTCCATCATCCACAATACTGATCAAAATACTGCCACCACCTTGTTCAGCCTTGAGTGTGACTTTACCTACCTGTGGTTTTCCCGCAGCGAGCCGTTTGGCAGGTAACTCAATGCCATGATCAATACTATTTCTGACTAAATGAGTAAGCGGGTCCACCAGTTTTTCAATTAAACTTTTGTCAATTTCAGCACTGCTGCCTTCTATCACTAGCTCAACTTCTTTATCTAATTTAGCCGCTAGATCTCTGACAACACGAGGAAATCGGTTAAACACAAATGACATAGGTAACATGCGCATAGACATAGCGGTCTCTTGGGCTTGTCGCACATTTCGGTCTAAAATTTCTAGCGCCTCTTGTAACTTTTCAGTTCCATGGCCAAACACATCCTCACTGGCAAGTTTGAGCATCGATTGGGTTATCACTAATTCCCCGACCAAATTAACCAACGAATCAATTTTTTGAGTATCAACTCGTAAACTATTACTTTCTTTGACCACTGTTTTTTTGCTGTTTGATTTAACCGTATTCGAAGGCTTAGTTTTAGTTGAATCTAAGTCATCTTGAATAACCGCGTCATGTTCAGACAAAACGGGGGTTCTAATGCCCTGATCGCAAACTGATTCAAGTGGTTCGAAAAAGCCAAATCCATTACTTTCGTTTGAGGGCGTACTTTTGACTTCATCATCGATAACATCCTTAGAAAATTCATTTTCATCAAATAAACCAAAATCAACATTTTCATTTACTTCTGAAGAATCAATAGGCGTAAAAAAACCAAACCCTTGTTCATTTTCTTCATTATTTTGAGCAGATTTATTATCATCAATGACAGCATTTAACGCCTGCGTACCCGCTTCAATAGCAGCCCAATCAATGTCTTCTTTGTTTCGGTAACTATTTAAAATAGCTCTCAGTAAATCGCCGGTAGTAAGTAACGTATTGACTATAGGTGTGGTTAAATGAGTTTGCCCTTTTCGCGCTTGATCTAGAAGGCTTTCCATAACATGGGTTAACCCCGTAAGGGCATCAAAACCAAAAATCCCACTGCCGCCTTTAATTGAATGAGCGGCACGAAAAATACAGTTTAAATCTTCAGGATTTGGGGATTCCACTGAAAGTGTCATTAACACTTCTTCCATTTCCACTAAATGTTCTTCACTTTCATCGAAGAACACACCGTGGAACTGATTCATGTCAATAGACATTGATGTAGCTCCCTAATTCTAGCCCAACACTTTAGCAGTAACTTGAAGAAGTTTATTTGGATCAAAAGGTTTTACCATCCAGCCAGTAGCGCCGGCCTCACGCCCCTGAGACTTCATACTATCACTAGCTTCGGTAGTTAATATTATGATGGGAGTCCGTTTATAACTATCAATCCCTCTTAGAGATTTAACCAAAGTAATACCATCCATTTTTGGCATATTTTGATCAGTTAACACAAATTGATATTGATGTTGTTGACACAATTCCAAGGCAGCTTGTCCGTCTTCAGCTGCTGTAACTTGGTAATCCCCAGACTTTAGGGTCATCTCTACCATTTGCCGGATAGAAGGTGAATCATCAACGATAAGAATATGTGGATTCATTGTCTAGTTGTTCTCACTTTGTGACGACTGGGGCTCTTGCAAACAGAGCATAACGTTAAACCAGATAAGCAGCTTAACATCAAATTATATGGGATAAATATAGATTATTTTCAGTATGTTAAGCCAACTTTTATAGCCAAAACTAGAAAATATCTACAGAACCAGCTTCTAGTTTAGTCGACGCAACAGGATTAAGCTTTTTTGATTGTAGACTATGAATACGCTTCAACTGTTCAATTACCTTATTCTCATAGGAGTCACCACCATGTAAAACTAAGTCACTTATTAGGCCACGAACAAAGCTAAGTGTTTCATTGGTAAATGACAAATTTTGCTGATTAATATCATCAAACTGCAAACCACTGATAATTTCATGGGTGATAGTTGAAATCTGTAACTGTGTATTCTGTTGATCGTCAAGTTTATCTAAACGTTGGTCCGTAATAGATTGCAACAAAGATAACTTTTTACATGCACTATTTAGCATGCTCATCGCTTCGGATTGAGTGGTAGAAATATGCTTTATATTCTCCTCACACTCATGGATTACTCCAACGATTTCAGTTAGGAGTTGGTTTTGAGCTGAATGGTCAGAAGAAAATTGTTTTTGCCTATTTTTAATCAAATTTAATAAAGTGAAAATCAATAACGGTAGAAGAGATAAATACACCCAACCTAAATAGGAAGCAATCAAAGACGCCGATACCGCAGCCAATAAAAACAACCAGTCTCTATTCAAATACCCACCTTTTTACTTTTTCAGTAAGGTTAAATTTAATCAGTCTATATCAGCTAAACTCAATGGGCTTAATATGTTCAACAACCTGTTGATTATCACACATGTGCTTAAAAGCTTGACCTAAACTATCACTTTTTGAAATCACAGTTTGCCAGTATTCAATACGCTGCTTTGCTGGCATATCTTCAAAATCTTTTCTATCTGGTATTTTACCATAAGGTAAACTAGCCACAAACTCATCAGAGGGTACCAGCATGACCACATCTTCATAACTACTAGCATGTGGTAACCGCTTTTTCAGAGATTTATCAAACCAGCCCGGTACAGGTTTTGAATAAAAGTGCGGATAAAGCACTAATCCTTTTTGTGGACCAAAGGTTAAATCAAAATGATAATCAATAATACCACCGTCTCTATACATGCCTTTAGGGGCACCAACAATATCCCTTACTCCTTCAATCACAATAGGAATAGAGCCAGATGCCATTAAAGCCTGAGGCAAATTTTCAGCCGTTAATGGAACAGAATATGATGGCATTTTATTCGGATCATTAAGTATTAAATCGGAGCTTGGCGACGAAAACAAATAGCGTTGGTAAAACTTTTCTAACCATTTTCGTTTTAATACATTAGCACTAGCACTAGCGATAAGGCCGGTCATTTGTATTGGTTTTGCTTCGAATTGAGTTAACCCTTTACATTTTGCAACGATAAAATGTGCTTTAATGACCGGGTTGTTAATAATCTCTTCGCTACCATTTTCACCTAAAACATAACTCAGCAATGCCGCGCCTTTTTCAGTGATTTCTTTGGCCGTTGGCTTATCAGAATAAACAGTATGGGAATAACGCTCGGCTAAACGATTAATAGCCGACAACGGGTCTTTTTGCGCAAAACAGGCAAACCGAAATGCTCCGGCTGACGAACCAATAATATTTAAAGGTTTTGTTCGCCCTGCGAAAAACTCGGGAAAGATATAACGATCAAGCCCCGCTAATACAAACCACTTAGGCCCCCCTGACGCGCCCAACATATAGTCAAATAAATTTGCACTGAAGCCCTCTTGTTTAATACGTGCAAGGGCATTTTTCCCCGCATAAATATCCAAAACCTGCATACTTTTCCTTCTTTACTCAAGGCAAATTGTCTTAATGGTTACAACATAAATTACACAAACAGCACAAAACAAGCCTTTTACGCCCTCGTATTAACAACTTTATAGAGTTTCTGTGTATAGCTTAAAACACAGTTCCCAAGTTTAACAACTTGTACAATAGATGCATCTAATTCAAAGACGTTACTATATGACCTGCTCATAGATAATGTCGTTAAATGGCTCTGTACTAATGCCACTACTTGCATGTTGTCCATAATAAACTCACCTTAAATGATGCAATTTCAATCAAGCTCCAAGCTATCGAGCACTTTACGACCAACATTAATTTATACTTATATATCAATTAATTACGAACAATATAAACAGAACTGAACAGAGTTATCCACAGGAACAGTGGATAACCTCAGCTTGACAACATTACAGCCGACTGTTTTGCTATCATACTCAAAAAACAGAACTGAGCATTATGCCAAAGATTTCATCACAGACTAAACAGATTAAAAACCTATCCGTTATTTTGGTTAATAGAGGGTAGGATGGGATTATTTAGTCGCCTAGTAGACGCAAACTCAGTTCCGACACACAAAAAAGCTGTAGATATATCGAGTCCGTTAACAGGTAAAGTAATACGATTAGATGACGTGCCCCACGCAATGTTTACTGAGCGACTTTTTGGTGAAGGGGTCGCCATTAAACCTTCCGGACACCAAGTATTGGCACCATTTTCTGGCACAATGTTACTTTTTCCAGAATTGGCTAATCAATTGAGGATAAAAGCAAAGAATGGTCTACAGATGCAAATACAGCTTGGCATTGATTCGCATCTTATGATGGGAGAAGGTTTTAAAAGAGTCATCAAACAAGGTGAACACTTCGAACAAGGACAAGTGCTTGCGGAATTCTCTATTATTAAGATGAAAAGACAATTAAGCAGCATCTTATGCCCCATTACTTTACTTAATAGCGACAAAATCAAAGGCCTTCAAGCCCACTATTATCAAGTTGTTGCCGGAGAAGATAAATTGATGACGGTCTATATATAATTTAAAAACTTGGGCAATTTTGAGTAACTAACCACTTAGTAACGATATAGGGCGTTGATTTGTTCTGCATTAATCAGCCATTATCTAAAAATTTGCTGGATTTCCCCGCATACTCTAGACTCCTGAAAAGTAGTAGAACTATAATTATGTTGGAAAAACGGGCAAGTTGCGGGCTAAGCTATAGCCCTTTGAAAGTGTTAAGTTTTACTAATATCAACAAAAATGAACAGAGTTAATCTGAGGTTTATATCGTGATCAAGCCCGTTATTATTTCAATTCTGTATTTTACTGTAATCAGTGTTTGTATGGCACAGGGCAGTGTTTTTACATACAAAGGCCCTGAGAGTAAAGAGGACCAACGTTTTATTTATATGCAAAAAGTATTGGAATTAGCGCTTAATAAAACAAAAGAGGAATACGGAGACTTTAGATTACAAGCAACCGCTGAGGGCATTAATCAGGGCCGGCTTTTATTACAGATGCACAAAAGCATCTATTCAAATTATTTTTTTAGAGTGTCGATCACTGACGAGTTACTCGAAGATTTTCGTGTCATAAAATTTCCTATTGATCGTGGTATGTCTGGCTATCGTGTTGCATTCACAAATAAAAAACGCCAAAACAGTTATTGCGCCATTAATAATAAAGAAGGCATTAGCAAGGCCATTATCGCACAAGGCATTGGTTGGTTAGACAGTGATATTTTAAAACACAATGGGCTCAATGTTTACACTATTGCCAATTACAAAAGCATATTTGAAATACTGAGTTTAGATAGAGTTGATTTGTTTTTTCGAGGTATCAACGAAATCAAAGCCGAATACGAAACGGAACGTGTAACTTACCCCAATTTAGTTATTGAACCCTGTATCGCTCTGTATTATCCCCTACCCCGGTTTTTTGTCACCGATAAAAACAATATAGAGAATGCCAATCGAGTTGAAAAAGGACTTAAAATTGCTTTCGAAGATGGCAGTTTTAACAAACTGTGGGAAGAATATTTTAGGGACAGTATCGAGTTAGTCAATTTACAAAGTAGAACATTAATTAAATTAGATAATCCTTATATAAAAAGGCTATGTTTTTGTAAACTGTTGCAATACTGTATATAATTACAGTTAATAAGGAGGTGGTCTATGATCCCAGCACA
>NZ_CAJWCF010000066.1 GCF_913020055.1 uncultured Paraglaciecola sp.
AAACTTCAAGGCAAACGCCTCGGTATCCAAATAAATGACCTCAGTCTCGAGGACGTATGAAAGATCAACAGCCCCTAAATTGCTTACACTAAATTGATGCTAGCGCAAAATCTGTTTGTTTTTGCATGTAAGGATTGATTTTATAGTGACCGGGATTCCAGCCTAATAAAAATCGATAAAAATCTGCCCAAGCTATAGGGTATAATTTGCGCCACTCTTGTTCTAAATCGTTAAAATCCACTTGTATTTGATAGTGATGAAGTGCTTTATTAAACTGCAAAAAATACTCATCCAAAACGGTTTTTTCGTGTTTAACTAAATCATCCTGATTGAGACACGCCCCTAGGAAGTATACCAGATCTTTTACTCCTACCCCTTTACCCACATATTGAAAATCTACCGCGGCTAAGCGACCAAGGTCTTGGTCATCGGGAAAACAAAAATTAGCCAACTTCGCATCACCATGCACCAAAGTCTGAAAACGCGCATTATTCAATGCAGAGTCAAACACCTGAGCCGCCTCTTTTAATTTTCCCGCTTCCATCACCTTTAGCTCTTCTTGGCGAGTAGCCAGATACCAATAAGTGCCAATAGGCCAAAGGTCTGAACAGTCTTGTTGTAAAAACCTTGCGTGAAAATAGGCCAGCCACTTGATGCCTAACATCACATCTAACATTGACGCTTTATTTTTACGTAACGAAAAACCGGCTTGATCTAAATCCTGCAAGATTAATAGTTGTTGTTGGTTTTCTGAAAAATCCGCCAACAACTTGGGCACTACCCAATAGTCATCAGTCAATGCAGCATAGTTTCGATAAAAGTTAGCTTCAATTTGGTAGGACTGTAATTTACGTTGATGACCGGTTTGAGTATTCCAACCTCTAGGGTGAACTGACTCCAACGGCGGTGAAATATGTTTAACGATAAAGGTGCTATTGTGCCTAGGACTTAGGTAACGAGCAATCTCTCCATAGCCACTCCAAAGGGATTGCACTGTATGCAAATGACTAAGATCAGGATCAGAAAAATGGGATTGAAGTTTGGCTAAAACGTTGATGTCTGGTATCAGCTTTGGCTAAATGTTACAGATATCTTAACGTAAACCGAAACACCTAAAAAGGACTAACAAAGGGCGACTCACTTAAAGTCGCCATTTCAACTAACAATGCTTACCTTTTGCGACGTGGTGGCTTATGGCTAGTAAATTCTTCTTCGGTTAGTACCCCGTCACCGTTTGTGTCAATATGCCCAAAAATAGTCGCATGTTCGTTGTTTGGTAGCTTACTTTGTTCAAACTCCGTAAGGGTAACAGAACCGTCTCCATCTAAGTCCAACGCCGAAAATTGTGGGCGTTCATGTGTAGACTTATTCTTCTGCCCACGCTCTTGCGCATGAGTAGACAGGCTTACAGTAAGTCCAATCACACAACAAAGTGAAAATAATTTTATTGAGTTATTCATTTTTACAGCCTTAACCAAATTCATAATATGACCTGCACGTTAAATTAAATAGGGGTAAAGCTTACCGATAATTCAAACAAACAATGTGCAAGAAACTGGCAAAGAATGTGTAAATAAAGTGCAAAAGGCAGGGCTAGGGTAAAAGGTGATATTTTGATTAGCGCTCAAGCTATTAAGATTAACTTGAGCGCAATGAATAATAGAAGGGTTTAGGTTAAATCCATACCTTGAATAATTTCATGAGCTATTTCTGGCGTGGTAACACTAGGCTTTTCATGCAAATCACCTTTTAACTGTCCTTTACGATGTTTAAGTGCTGCATCTAATTTTTTACTTGCTTGAGCAATGGCTGGGTACATCACTGCACCTTTACCTTTGACCGCAATACTGGTGCCTTCGTATTTAGTGGCAACCTCTGCACTATATTCACCGTGTTCTTTAGTCACAATGATATCGATAGCGATTAGGGTAGGGAAATGACTGGCTACTTTAGAAAACTTGAGATTAATATCTTCTTTAACTGACTCTGAGATATCGCAATGATGACCTGAAACATTTATTTTCATAGATTTTCCTCTTTGCTCTGATTTACGTTTTTTTTGTCCTACATATACAGCTTGGGTCATGTTGCCAATAAAACAAGGAACAACCTATATAAAAAACCATACTTGTTGATATTTTTCGTTTGCCGCAAGATCAAACGAACAATTTTGTGCTAAATTCGCCACAATATTCTTATGAACATTGTTGGACACTATTTATATGACCTTGTTTCAAGGCAATACCCGCAAAATGCACGTAACGACTAATTCTGACAATGTTGCCCAATATGCACTGCCTATTGGCGATAACAAAATCGATATGAATGCGCTGATTGGCCAATCACTAAAAGTTAGCTATGGCGGCGAAATACATTGTGTACATTGCGCGGCTAAAACAAAGAAGAGTTTTAACCAAGGTTACTGTTACCGCTGTTTAATGAAATTAGCCCAATGTGATACTTGTATTATTAAGCCAGAACTTTGCCACTACGAACAAGGCACCTGCCGAGAGCCAACTTGGGGCGAAGCAAACTGTTTATCCGACCACTTTGTTTATTTAGCCAACACAGGCACGATCAAGGTAGGCATAACTCGCCATGTGACAGACGGAGTGTCTAGCAGATGGTTAGATCAAGGTGCTACGCAGGCCATTGCCATCATGCGCGTCCAAAATAGGTTAACCAGCGGCATGGTTGAAATGGCCTTTAAAGAGCATATTGCTGACAAAACCAATTGGCGAACAATGCTCAAAAGTCAGCCCGAAAAGGTCGATTTAGTGGCGTTAAAAGAGTCGTTACTGGAACAAGTTGAAGGTGATCTAGACGAAATTATTGAGGAATATGGCTTTCAAGCTATCGATATCACCGATACCCCAGCCATAGATATCCATTATCCCGTGGAGCAATACCCCGAGAAAGTGAAGTCGATTAACTTAGATAAAGAACTGACCTTTGAAGGCACCTTGCTGGGCATTAAAGGTCAATATCTGATGTTAGATGGCGACCGTGTTATCAATATGCGCAAATATTCTGGATATAATTTACAGATAGAAACGGCCTAACTGCCAATAGATACAAATACGCTTGTTAACCAACTTATTCCTATTGCGCGTCACACTCAGATAAGTGCGCGCGCCATTAGGAATAACCTTGATTCCGGCACTGTTAGTTACTTTGCAGCGGCTTTATTCTTTGACATTTTGTCAATTTCTTCATCCAACATTTCAATCAATCTTGCGCGATCAAACTGGTGAACTTGCCCATTGTTTAGCTCTAACATCTTGCTAATTTGACGACGAATGGTGACATCAGCCTGGCCTACTGTCGCGGTCACCATATATCTAAGCTTTGGCTCATCACTTTGCATGATGTGCAAAGCAGCTTGAGCGACGTCGATTGGATCCGCACCTTTCTCGACTTGAGTTAGGCCTGCGATCATGCCATCACGTTCTTGTACATATTGGCTGTCATCAGTCCAATAATTTGTATCCTTGAGTAATTTATTCGCGGCATTACCAATATTAGAAGCGTAATTACCCGGCTCGATAACATGCACACTCACGCCAAAACGGGTCATTTCTTTAGACAAAGCATCCGTATAAGCTTCAATAGCATGTTTACTCATACTGTAAGCGCCAAACATTGAACTAGAGAGTATGCCTGCAATAGACCCAGTAGTGGCAATACGCCCTTTGCTTTCGATGATCAAAGGAGCAAAAGCTTGAGTGACACGAAATGGCCCAAGTACATTTACGTCAAATTGATATTGTAGTTGCTCAACGGGCAGCTCTATCATAGGCCCAAACACGGCCACACCTGCATTGTTAATCAAGCCATATAAACCACGGCCTTGTTCTTTAACAAAAGTCACGGCAGCGTCAATTTCATTTTGATTACGCACATCAAATTGCACAGCGGTAACATTTTCCATTGCGTTCATCACTTTCATTTCATCTTTATGCAACACGCCAGCATAAACAAAGAAACCATTTTTACTTAATTCTTGGGTCATTCTCAATCCAAGCCCTGAACTAGAGCCTGTCACCAATACTGCTTTTTGATGTGCCTTTGCTTCACCGTGATGTGCGCTGTGCCCATTAAAACTAATGAACAAAGTCATGCTTAGTAGAATAAGTCCGAGTCGTCTCATTGAGATTCCTTTTGTGATTTTTATTGAGGTGGGATGTCATACAGTTTTATGACCTGTAATGCGCATCAGTATATTGCAAACAGGGCTCACGCTGCATTTACATCTACTATAAATAAACATTAGCAAGGGCTATTGATAACATCCCCTGCTAATGATCCAACTGCTTATCTTGTAAATCCCCTTTAAATCAGGGGTATATTGAACCTCTCTGTTCGAGGGATATAGTAATTTTCAGGGTTTAGTGAGACTAATATTTTTTTAGCTCTACCTTGAATCTCAATGGCAGGTACAAAGCCATAATATCGAGAGTCGGCACTGTTATTTCTGTTGTCACCTAATACCAAATAATGCCCTTGTGGCACTGTCACTTCTGCAAAACTATCTCTAGTTTCAGCTACGGGTAAAAACTGCACTACATGCTCAACGTTGTCTAAATGTTCGGTTTTTTGAAAGGTGTTTTTTCTGGCTGAATAGGTAACTTCTACACCGTTAATCGTCAACCTATTTTGTGACATGGCAACCCGATCACCTGGCTCTCCAATTAATCTTTTAACTAATCGATTACCGGCTTTTTCAGAATTGAAGACGACAATATCGCCTCGTTTAGGTTCACCCGTTTGCATAATTTCGATATCGGTAAAAGGCACTTCTAATCGATACGCCATCTTATCTACAAAAATTCGGTCGCCTTCGACAATGGTTGGCAACATTGAACCAGTAGGCACCACATACCAATCAGCAAAACTGCTTCGTGAAGCGAACAACACCAAAGCAAATAACACAATGCCCCAGTTTTCTTTTGCTAATTTTTTAAACGAAGTATTGAAATTCATAATTTACTTATCCAAAAGAGTTGTGAGGTAATAAGACCAAAAAAGTAGATAAAAGTTTATGCGCAGTTTGTAACCCTTTGTGTCTAGAATTCGGTACAAGAAATAACTATCTAGATGTGTAATCAGAAAGTTGAGAAATTAATATCCAATTATTTGTCGAATATAAATGAACTAGTTATTTTGTATGGTTACTTATGGTCAACATTAACAGAGAATATTTAAAATGAATTTTTATCATGTAGCTATATTAGCTAGTATTTTAACGTTAAGTTCACTACCAACTATAGCTAAAGACGTTCTACCTGAAGGCTGGTTTAAAGCAGGAAGTGCTCCTTCTGACTACAAAATGGGCGTGGATGTAGATATTACTATTGATGGAGGTAAATCAGCATATATTGAGGCAGATAATGCAGAATCGAATGGTTTCGGTACGTTAATGCAGAACTCTAGCGTTGAAAGCTATTTAGGTAAACGTGTTCAATTGACTGTACATATCAAAACGTTGGATGTGACTGGCTGGACTGGCGCATGGTTTAGAATCGATGGAGAACAAATTAAACCCTTAGCTTTTGACAACATGAACAATCGAGCAATTACAGAAACCACAGAGTGGTCAAAATATACGATGGTTCTAGACATACCAAATAACGCAACAAACATGGCTTATGGTTTGCTGCTCAATGGAAATGGCAAAGTATGGTTTGATAACTTAAGTTTTGAAATTGTTGATAAGAACACCCCAGTAACTGATCTTTATGCATCAAAAAATCAAAATAAAACTAAAAATTTGAGTTTTGAGAACGATTAGTGACTTCGGTGTTTAAAAGGAAGGTAGATAACTCAATAAAAGATAGTCCAATTCGTAATCAGGATTTGGATGAACCGTCAGATGAGACATTAATCCGTCAATTTTCGAACGGTTCAAGAATTTCTTATGAACTCCTTGTTACTAGATACAAAAAGAGGATTTTTGAATTCATTTACTTTCAAATAAAACAACATAAACATGACGCAGAAGATTTAACGCAAGATGTATTTATTGAGCTTTACAAGAAAGCAGAAAATTTTCGACATGAATCCAAATTTTCGACATATATTTTTTCCGTAGCAAAGAACATTGTGCTTAATTATTTTCGAGCTAAATATCGATTTTTTTCCTTATCCACGTTGTTTAATAAATCGGAAAAAGTTGAAGTTTCGAACATGCAAGAACAATTGATATATGAGGCAGATAAACAACAAATTGTTCGTGCTTTAAATATTTTAAATGCAGACGAGAGGCAAATAATTTATCTATGTGATAAAGAAGATTTTAGCTATTTGCAAATTAGTGACATATTGAACATTAAAGTAGGAACTGTTCGCTCTCGACTTAATACAGCTAGAAAAAAGGTTATTAAAATTTCAAGAGAAAATGCTGATGAACTGTAAAGATATTCAAATAAATTTAGGCGACTTCGTTGATAATGAATTGAACGTTGAAAGACGCTTAATGATTAAAGAACATATACATGAATGTAAGCAATGTTTTCTAAAAATAGAGCGTGCTCGAGCGCTAAAACAACAATTTAAAAGTCTTGATGTACCATCATTAAATGATAACTTTGAAGTAAAACTACAAAAACGAATAAATGAAACTAGTTCTAGAGATAGTTTTAGTAAATTTTTACCACTTGCTGCTTCTGTAGCATTGATACTTTTTATCGTTCCTGTAACCCATTTTTCAACATTCCAGCCTCAATTGAATGTAAATAATAAATTTATAACTGAACTTGAATCAATAGGAAAAACGGCATCTAGTGAGTATGAAAATTTCCATAAATGGACTCAATTAGTTAACTCAGAACAAAGCTTGAAGTGTGGTAACTCAATGTCAAAAAAATATTGTTCTCAAGATATTGAATATTTATCTGAAATATAAAACTGAACCTTAATTAATATACTGACCGCTTTTCATATACAAAGGTCGAATAGAGCTTGGAACATGTTATTTTGAGTGCTAACTCACTTATTACAATATTTGTATGTCTCATACTTACCAGAAAAAAATTTCATACCTCTTCACCACCATATTTACTGGCTAGATCATCAAGTTCTGAACAAGTGTAATCGAACCCTTTACCATCAAATTCATAGGTGATTTTGACGGAATCTGAGCCATGAAATAATTTGGCTTTAACTTCGGCTACTGACCAGTGTTTGAGCTCATTTAAAAATCGATTGGCTAATTGTGCTCGTTCAAAACGATAACGAATTTCTGTTTGCATACTGAAGACCTGCTTGTCGTTGAGAAGGCGTCTTTCCGAGGTAGAGCAGTTTGGACATTTTTACAACTTAGTCAAGATACTAATTGTCTGTTCAAGCTGAATCATTTAGCCTTAATTTGTAAGATTAATAACGATTCATCCTAACAATCTGATCCATCAAAAGCAGTTCATAAGGATAAGACATGAAAAATCATATTATTGCATCAATGGTGCTTAGCCTGAGTTTATCCGCTCAGGCGGTAACCGAAAGCACAGCCAATAACGGTAACCTAGTGATGCAGGACGTTCCTGCAATTCCCAAGGAGATAGTCGATAGTCTCAACCGTTATCAAAATGTACGCTCTGCACCTTTTCGCGACTTCAGCCAAGACGGTAAAAGCATTTATATTTCGACGCGGTTTGGTGATGTAAGCCAGTTACACCGAGTTGACAAACCTGGGGGCGCTCGACATCAAATAACTTTTTTTGATGAGCCAATTGGCTCGATAAGTCGTCAACCTGATGGCGACATGATTGCCTTTACTATGGATGCAGGGGGCAGTGAATATTCACAGATTTTTGTCCTTGACCCGAAAACCGGTGACAGCAAAATGTTAACCGATGGTGAGTCCCGTAATGGTGCGATTAGCTGGAGCGATAAAGGTGGCAAAATAGCGTACCAAAGCACTAAACGTAATGGTCGTTCAAATGATTTATGGATGCTGGACACCCAAGCACCTGAAAAAAGTCGTATAGTGCTTGAGTCCACTGATGGCAGTTGGTGGGGACCGGTGGATTGGGATAACAAAAACCTAAACCTATTAGTACAACAATATACCAGCGCCAGTGACTCTAAAGTTTATGCTCTGGATTTAGACTCAGGTAACAAAACCCTACTTGACGGCAGTTAAGACAATCCAAGTGTTAATTATGCCTTGAGTTATGGAAAGAATGATAAGGGGTATTTTTTAACCACTAACCAAGATAGTGAATATCAGCGCTTAGCCTATAGAGATTTCACTTCTGCTGAGCTGACCATTATCACTAAATATATTAATTGGAATGTCAGTAATTTCACTTTAAGTAAAAGTGGCAAGCGCGCCGCCTTTACTGTGAATCAAGACGGAATAAGTCAGCTATACCTACTAGACACCAAAAACTTTAAATACCAAGCAGTGCAAGATGTGCCTATCGGTTTGATTAGTGGCTTAACCTTTAGCCCAGACGATAAACATCTCGCTATGAGCTTAAATACCTCACAAACGCCTAGTGACAGCTTTGTATTAAGACTAAAGCGTTCACCGACAAAATATGAAGAATTAAGTCGATGGACATACAGTGAAGTAGGTGGACTTAATACTGAGCTTTTTGTGGTTCCTGAGTTGGTGCGTTTTGAATCGTTTGATAAACGCCAAATACCAGCCTTTGTATATAAACCTAATAAAAGTGGCCCCCACCCGGTAATTATTAGTATTCATGGAGGTCCAGAAGGGCAAGCCAGACCTTACTTTAGCAGCAACACTCAATTATGGGTAAACACACTCGGTGCAGCCGTAATTACTCCCAACGTACGTGGTTCTGCTGGCTACGGTAAAGAATATATTGGCCTAGATAACGGTTTTAACCGGGAAGACTCTGTAAAGGATATTGGCGCCCTATTGGATTGGATTGCCAGCCAACCTGATTTGGATGCTAGTCGAGTGGCGGTAATTGGTGGCAGTTACGGAGGTTATATGGTGCTGGCTAGCGCATTACATTACAGCGACCGTCTAAAAGCTGCGGTTGATATAGTGGGCATATCTAATTTTGTCACTTTTCTAGAAAATACCAAAGACTATCGCCGCGACTTAAGACGAGTTGAATATGGCGACGAAAGAATTCCAGAAATGAATTCTCATTTGCAAGCTATCAGTCCTAGCACCAATGTGCATAAAATCAACGTGCCATTATTTGTAGTGCAGGGACAAAACGACCCCAGAGTGCCGGTAACAGAAGCTGAACAGATTGTTAAAGCCATGCGGGATAGTGATAAACCAGTTTGGTATATGAATGCCTTAAATGAAGGCCATGGTTATCGCAAAAAAGAAAATCGAGATATCTATCAGCAAGCAGTAGTGTTGTTTTTTCAGCAGAACTTGCTGAATTAAATAAAAAGTTGAGTGAGCACTCCATTATTAGTGCTCACTCAAAGCATTGGCTAGTTTTCCAATGCCTCTCGGACTTCGTTCAGCGCCTCAACCGAAAAGCCTTGATCGTAAAAATAAACAATAGTGCCTTCTTTGTTGAGTAACATAACCCGCGCATTGTTAGGGTTTAGGTTGCCAGTAAAGCGCTGCACTTTATCGCCATCGGCATACACTGTGACCACACCTTTCCACAACTGCTTGGGTATGCCTTTACGCATACCGCCGTCGATAAACCCACTAAACATACGAGGCAACATGCCTTGAATAGTAGGGATCTCATATGTGGCTACTTGGGTTTGAGTCATATCAAGGCCTATCAACCAACGGTCAATATCAAACTGCGAGTCTTGTTTGTAACCAAACAGTAATAGGGTTTCTTGGCCAATAAAGTCTTTAGGGATCACCACTGTGTTACCTTCCAAACTTTCGCCTGTGGCTTCAACCATGCTGCCACCAATGGTCACTTGGCTAGGGTATTCATAATTTGCACAGCTACTAAACACTATTACAAACAGCAAAAACATAGAAAATTGTTTCATCACATCAATCACTTATTTTCATTAATTAAGTAAGTTACGGTTTTACATGCCAAAAGGATTCATTGGTTAGAGATTAAATGTCTGCGACAAAATCTAATGCGCCGGTAATAGCTGCAACTTGGGCTTGAATGCAGTTTTCAGCATCCACTTTCGGACTATCTGGGTACACTTCTGTAGTACTCACAAACTCAGCATCAGTGAGTCCTGCACATAGGCCTAAGGCTTTAGTCGCATAATTAATCACGCCCTTTTGCTGAATAAGTTCGCCAATAATTCTTCTACTCGCATCGGCAGGTGCAATATGGGTTACTTTTTCAACAGACTCAATAATAGCTTTCTGCAATTCAGGGCTAGGTTTTAAGGTATCACCCACAGTATAAAAACCATCGGGAATAGCCCATTCTTTATGTTCTACCGCGTCTCTTGCACCTAACGCGGGGCGAAATTCAGAATTATCGGTATCTGTGGTTTCATGTAAATCGATGTGCATTAAGAAATCCAAACCAGAGACCAACTTCATTAAAGCAGCTGACTCAGGAGCAGGGCTATTTGCATAAAATGAGCGGTTAGGATCAATCGCAAGAGGGTTCCAACGATTGATGGTTTCGTAAGCCCAAGGGCTGACACAAGGTACAATCATTAGATTAAATCTGTCGTGATACGCTTTGGCGGCCGATGCAGCAAACCTCAAAGCACCAAACACACCACTGGTTTCATAACCATGTACACCTCCTGT
Organism: uncultured Paraglaciecola sp.; assembly: GCF_913020055.1. GTDB lineage: Bacteria > Pseudomonadota > Gammaproteobacteria > Enterobacterales > Alteromonadaceae > Paraglaciecola. Next base: position 10,691 of record NZ_CAJWCF010000066.1, read on the forward strand.
TATTAGCACATTGGGTTTCGACTTATCCCAACTCGGGCTGCCTAGGGAAAACAAAGGGTAGGTACCAGCGGCATAATCTAAGCTGGCATATTGCTCAATGTCGAAGTGGCTGGCTAACACATCTAACTGACTCAGCACATCATCAGCATAAGAGCGTTTCACCTTTTGTACCGCTAACCACTGGGCTTTTTCGTTGTCCTGCCATTTTTGTCCAACTTGACCAATTGGGTATGCGTTATTTGCTGTCATGTGGTTGCTCTTGTTATCAGATTGTATGGCGGGATTATGTCGGTCACTTAGGCTGAATTCAACTTATACGAACCATGAGGAGAAACAGCAAAACTAAATACATTTAACTAGTTGGCTTTTTAATCATCTACTACTCGCAATCTCTGGCCAACTTTTGCAGGCAGGATAAAGCTTGATTTGCCTTAGCAATGGGTACAAATATATGGTCATGATAATAAGCCGCAACGACATTGGCACTAATATTTTCACGAGTAAGAGCAGCTGACACCGCAGCCGTTAGCCCAACTGCGTCAAGGCTAGAATGCACATTGAGTGTGATGCACTGAAATACACCTTCATAAGAAAGGCCTGAAACATCGGCATTGGTTTTAGGCACAATAACCGTCAAGCCTTCTTTTTCGTAGAAAGTACCAAGGGGCGCTAGCTCAGCAACAGAAACCTGGCTATCTTTCTCCAATGAAGCAAACACATACTCTGATTCACTCAAAACGGGCTGCATAGAGCCAATCAGTTTATTTAAATCTGTTTCACCCGACATGTGTACTCCTTATATTTTGCTATTAGTAAAAAAATTATATCCCAACCTGCTTAAACATAACCATTATGTCTTGCTCTAGCTGCTGCTCCCATTCTTGTTTTTTACTGGCAACCAACTGCTCAAGTAATGGTTTGATGGCCACGATTAATCCATCACAATTCAAATTGGCTTCTGGTACAGGCACAGACACTTCAACATTCGCCTTTGATTCAGGTGGATTAATTACCGGCTCTATATCCAACCTAGCTTGAGTGACCATTTCAGACGAACAATTAAGTAGGATTTTTTGCCCTAAAAATTCTTTGTTTACTTGCCCGGTCATCAGCACTTTTATCGGTACCGTTAAACTTAAATATTTGTGTGTACTAGAAAATACAGCGCCACCTATTTTATTTACCGTTAAATCATAGGTACCCATTTTCCAAGGAGTAGCTTTTTCTTGGTGCAATACTTGGGGCAAATGTTTATCTACCAAAGCCACTATCAGCTTGTCCGTCACACTTTGTGCGTGGGTTTTTAGCACACAGAAAAATAACAAGCTTAGTGTTAATAAAACTTTCATTTTTGTATCTCAATTTTGGATTTTGGTGATTTACAAGAACCTATGTTTTGCTCTAAAAATCAATCTACGGGGGACTATTGGCTGAAATGATACATTGAATTGATTGGTAAGGTTAGCGTTTGAAATAAATTAAGTGGTGGTTAAATCTGTTAACCACCACTTAATCACAATGAAGCCTGAATTATCTATCTAAATTCATCACCTTAGTCCACGCCTTAACAAAGTCATTTACAAACTTTTGTTTAGAAGTGTCATACGCATATACTTCGGCCACTGCCCGTAGTTCCGAGTTAGAACCAAAGATTAAATCAACAGAGGTGGCTGTCCATTTCTTTTGACCCGTTTTACGGTCTACACCTTCGAATACACCATCAGTATCGGCTTTTTTCCACATGGTTGACATATCCAGCAAGTTCACAAAAAAGTCATTGTTTAATGTGCCGGGTTTGTCGGTCAATACACCATGTGCTGCTTGGTTATGATTAGCATTCAGTGCGCGTAGACCACCCACTAACACCGTCATTTCTGGCACTGACAAGTTCAGTTGATCAGCTTTATCAACCAACATCTCTGTTGGCGATTTATAACTAGCTGAAGCGTTAAAATAGTTACGGAAACCATCTGCATTCAGTTCTAGCAAGCTAAATGAATTCACATCAGTTTGTGCTTGGGTTGCATCACCTCTACCAGGAGTAAAAGGCACAGACACTTTAAACCCAGCGTCTTTTGCTGCTTTCTCGATAGCAGCTGCACCGCCCAATACAATCAAATCAGCCAGCGACACTTTATCACTATTAAACAATCCGCTAGAGGTATCTTCTTGAATGTCTTTCAATACGTTTAACACTTTGGCGACTTCAGCAGGATTATTCACAGCCCAGTCTTTTTGTGGGGCAAGTGCAATACGTGCACCGTTAGCGCCACCGCGCATATCAGTACCACGATAACTTGCAGCAGAAGCCCAAGCCACGCGTACTAATTCTGCAGAAGTCAGGCCTGAATCTAAGATTTTGGCTTTAAGCTCCTTGACATCATCAGCATCGATATTAGATTGGCTTTCTTTTGCAATAGGGTCTTGCCAAATTTGGATATCTTTTGGCAGGTCTTTTCCGAGGAAATTACGCGGCGGCCCCATATCTCTGTGCGTTAATTTGTACCAAGCTTTGGCAAACGCTAAGCGATATTCTTCAGGGTCGGCCAAGAATCGCTCGGCTATTTTTTTGTATTCAGGATCAAACTTCAATGCTAAATCAGCAGTGGTCATCACTGGTGCATTAAACTTACCTTTAACATGCGCGTCTGGCACTATTTTATGTAAAGACTCGTCTGTGGGTATCCACTGAATAGCACCTGCAGGACTGCGAGTTTGTTTCCATTCAAAGTTGAGTAAGTTACTCAAATAGAGTGAAGTCCAACGAGTAGGTGCTTGAGTCCAAGCGCCTTCCAATCCACTGGTGGTGGTATCTTCAGAATGGCCTTTGCCACACTTGTTTTTCCAACCAAGGCCTTGTTCTTCAATACCTGCTCCAGCTGGCTCAGCTCCCATACAATCAGCTGGTTTACGAGCACCGTGCATTTTGCCAAATGTATGACCACCAGCGATAAGCGCCAGTGTTTCTTCATCGTTCATCGCCATGCGCGCAAAGGCAACTCGGATATTTTTGGCAGATCCTAGTGGGTCAGGTTTGCCTTTTGGCCCTTCTGGATTGACATAAATTAACCCCATGTGAGTAGCGCCAAGTGGTCGCTGCAATTTGCCATCTCTGTCTTCTCGGTCACTGGCCAGCATTTCTACTTCTGGGCCCCAGTAAACCAAATCTGGTTCCCAATCATCTGCTCGGCCACCAGCAAAACCATAGGTTTGAAAACCCATGTTATCTAGGGCTACATTGCCTGCTAGTACAATTAAATCCGACCAAGATAGTGATTCACCATATTTCTGTTTGATCGGCCATAAAAGGCGTCGTGCTTTATCTAAGTTGCCATTATCAGGCCAACTATTAAGTGGGTCGAATCTTTGCTGACCGCCTCCCGCACCACCACGACCATCAAGTGTGCGATACGTGCCTGCGCTGTGCCATGTCATACGAATGAAGAATGGCCCGTAGTTACCAAAGTCTGATGGCCACCAATCTTGAGAGGTGGTAAGTAATGCATCGATGTCTTTTTTCGCCGCGTCTAAATCAAGTTTGCTGAATGCCTTGGCATAATCGAAGTCAGCGCCATAAGGATTTGATTTAGCATCGTGATCTCTAAGGGCTGACAAATCCAGTTGATCTGGCCACCAAAATTGATTCGATCTTGGCTGACCTTCTTTAGTGCTGCCCGTTCCCACAGCACCTTTAGGTTTGGTCATTTCAGCCGCTTGCGTAAAGGCACTGCCTGTCATCAAGGCCAAACCAACCAAGCCCGCTAAGCTTGATTTTAAGAATACATTTTGTTTTTTCATTTTTATCTTCTCCACTCTAAACAATGAAGAGTCACCATATTTTTGATAACTCAGACAATTCTCCGTCTCTACTGACACATTCAACCACTCACACCTAAATTTCGCGTTTCAGAAATGAAGCAGCCAGTAAAAGTTGCTAAATACTTTAGTTAATAAGTGCTAAAACGTGGATTGAATAAAAACGATTTAGTTAATCGAAAAATAAGAACAAAGCATAAAACCAGGCAAAATCAGACTGTGTTTTTTGATAGAAAAAAGCTTAAATTTAGAGAGTAATAGAGAGAAGGAAGAGGAAAAAATCGATTAAAACGAACAGAGTATAAACGAGAATACTTGTGTTTAACTATCTGTTGAATAGAAGCTGTTGACCTATAGTGGCAACAGCCTCTTTCAAAAGTAGTGGTTAGTTAAGAAGGTTTGTTTTCCTCACCTTTACGATAGGTCATGCTCACTTCTAAGTCTGCTATTTTTTGCGCTCGTTCATTGGGTGAGCTGGTATGTCTAGCAAGTAAATAATAGGCTGTTGGCACGATATAAAGGGTTAAAAATGCCGAAACGGTCACTCCTGCGAATATCACCATGCCAATTACGGTTCTACTCTCTGCCCCAGCTCCTGTGGCTAAAACCAAAGGTAGTGAGCTAAAAATAGTAGTAAAACCAGTCATGACTATTGGCCTCAATCTTTGAGTAGCGGCTTTACGCAGCGCTTCTTCAAACTCTACTCCCGCATCCCGCAGTTGGTTGGCAAATTCAACAATTAAGATGCCATTTTTAGCCGCTAAGCCAATTAACATCACTAAACCTATTTGACTGTATATATTAAGAGTCATGCCGGAAAAGTACAAACCAATGAACGCGCCAACTAACGCCAAGGGCACAGTTAACATGATTACGAATGGCTGGATCCAATTTTCAAATTGCGCTGCTAAAACTAAATAAGTGATAGCCAGTGCTAAGACAAAAATAAATAAGATGGCGTTACCAGATTCTTGGAATTGCTGAGACTCACCTTTATAATCAATAGCCACTTCTTCAGGAAGCTCAGTTGCCACAATGTTACGTAAATATTCTAATGCTTCACCCACAGTATAACCATCGGCAAGGTTGGCACTAATAGTGATGCTACGCATTCTATTGTATCGATTGAGTCGCGATGACGTGGCATTTTCGCTTACACTCAATAAGTTATCTAAAGGGATTAATTTATTCGTTTGCGACGAACGAACATAAATATTCTCAATACTAGAAGGACTACGATAATCTTCTTCCCAGCCTTCCATGATCACATCATATTCTTGACCTTTATCCAGAAAAGTCGACACTCGTCTTTGGCCTAACATGGTCTCAAGGGTGCGACCTATATCGCTAATAGACACACCTAAATCTGCTGCTCGATTCTTATCAATATTAACCAATAACTGTGGCCAGGTTTCTTTGTAATCCGAGTCCATTCGAACCAATTTAGGGTTTCCTCTGGCCTTGGTTAATACAATGTCACGCCACTCAACGAGATCTTCATAGGTATTACCCTGCAACACAAATTGCACTGGCCGGCCTAATCCTCGCCCTCCAATTCCACTTCGCATGACAGCAAAAGCAGTGACGTCAGGAATAGTCACCAATTTACCACTGATTTCATCCATCAAATCAAAAGTCGATCCCTTTTTATCTGGGCCAATAGGTGTACCCACTATGGCAATACCAGCAGTGCCACCAAAGCCTGGCGTTCTGACTATGATACGTTCAGCTTCACCTGTTTCTGTATAAGGCAATAATATACTTTCAATCTTTTTCAAATTAGCTGCGTTTATCTCAAAACTAGAGCCCTCTGCACTTTGCATAAGTATAAAAAAGTTGCCTCGGTCTTCTTTGGGAACAAACTCACTAGGCAATATATCAACCAACTTAAATAACGCCACTATGCTGCCAATCACCAACAAGCTCATTAACCAAGGTTGATGTAAGGTAGTACCTAGACCGTTAAAATAGCCCGTTTCAATTTTACTAAATTTAGTATCTACCCAATGGGCAAATCCAGAGGGTTTAGTACGTTTTTTCAATAATTTAGAACACATCATGGGTGAGAGCGTTAAGGCAGTAACACTAGAAAAGGCAACGGCTGCTGCTATTGCCAAAGCAAATTCGGTAAACAACCTACCAATATTACCTTGCAAAAACACCAAGGGTACAAAAACAGAGATTAGCACTAAGGTGGTCGCTATGACCGCAAAGCCAACTTCTCTAGCCCCTCGATAAGCAGCTAGAAGAGGCGGTTCACCCATTTCGATTCGTCTGGATATATTTTCCAATACAACTATCGCGTCGTCTACTACTAAGCCTATCGCTAAAACCATCGCTAACAAGGTTAATAAGTTGATAGAGAAACCCAAGGCGTACATAACGATAAAGGCAGAAACCAGAGACACAGGTACGGTAACGGCTGGGATCAACGTTGCCCGTATATTGCCTAAAAACACATATATCACTAACACCACCATCAATATAGCAATGGCCAAGGTTTCATACACTTCGTTTATAGACGCTTCAATAAACACCGAGGAGTCGTAACTTGAAACAATAAAAATGTTATCTGGCAGAGTCTGTTCAATACGTTTAATTGCAGCTTTTGCGGCTCTGGCCACTTCTAGAGTGTTGGCCTTGGACTGTTTAACAATGCCCAGTCCAATCATGTTTACGCCACCCCCGCGAAATTCTGTCTCATCGTCTTCGGCGCCTAATTCCACTCTGGCGACTTCTTTGAGTTTCACTAAGTAACCATCGGCACTGGCCTTGATTGTAAGATTTGAAAAATCTTCCGGACTAAGAAAACTTCTGGCTACTCGGACTTCAAAATCACGGTCAACAGACTCAACTTCACCAGCGGGTAACTCGACATTCTCAGAGCGTATAACGTTCTCGATGTCGGTAACGGTAATATCTCTGGCAGCCATGGCATTTCTGTCGAGCCAAACCTTCATCGCATATCTGCGTCCGCCTCCTAATTGAACGCGCGCAACCCCTTCTGCAACAGACAAACGGTCGACTACAAATCTATCTGCATAATCGGTCAACTCCATCACCGATAGATTATCGCTTCTCAGGTTGTACCAAACGATAACGTTTTCGTCTGAATTTGACTTAGATATTTCAGGTGGTTCTGCTTGATCGGGTAGGTTGTTTAAAACTCGGCTAACTCGCTCTCGCACGTCATTTGATGCGGCATCAATATCTCTAGACAGGTCAAATTCAATACTAATAGAAGAGCGGCCATTACGGCTGCTAGATTCAATATTTTTAATACCTTCGATACCGCTAATACGCTCTTCTATTAACTGCGTAATACGCGTTTCTATAATAGAGGCCGAAGCTCCGGGATAATTAGTGTTAATCGACACTATTGGCGGGTCGATATCTGGATATTCGCGCAATGATAATAAACTGATTGAAACAATACCAAACACCACGAGTAGCAAATTAACAACGGATGCAAAAACAGGGCGTTTAACCGCAACATCTGAAAGTAACATGGCTTACTCCTTTATCTCATCAGCATTCAACACTTTGACTTTTGAGCCGTCCCTTAATTTTAATGCACCTTCGACCACAACCAGGTCACCCTCTTTTAAACCAGAGACAATTTGTACTATGCCTGGTTTACGTAAACCTATTTTCACTTGCGTTCTGGTTACCGCTTGGTCTCTAACAACAAATACAAATTGTTTATCTTCGATAGGTACCAAGGTTGCCTCTGGCAGTACTAACGTATTCAGTAACTTTTTCTGTAAATTAATCTGTAACAACATGCCCGGGCGTAGTTTAAAATCGTCATTGTTGATGTTGGCTCGAATTTGGATCGCTCGAGTAGCAGCATCAACCCTAGAGCCGATACTTAGTATCTGACCTGTAAACGTTTCACCTGGGTAGGCAATAGAAGTCGCACGGATATTTTGACCAATGGCCACACTGGGTAAGTGAACTTCAGCAATATTAAAATCGACTTTGAGAGTCGATAAATCATCCAAAGTGGTAATGGCATCACCTGGCCTAACTAATGCTCCAACACTCACTTGACGCAACCCTAAAACACCCTCAAAAGGCGCTCTTACTTGGAGTGCTAACATTTGAGTTTTAAGTACATTCATTTCAGCTATAAGTGCATTTACCTTAGCTTGTTGCTCATCCAATAACTGCTCAGACGCGGCATTCTTCTTGGCTAGGTTAGCGACTCGCTTTAATTGGCGGTTTGCTTCTTGTAAATCAACATCTAAAGCAGCTAATCGCGCTTTTTCTTCTAAGTCGATTAAAGTCAGCAATACTTGACCGGCTTTGACTCTGTCACCATCGTCAAAGAGAATATTCTGAACAATATCTGACGTTTGGGTAGTAATAAGTACAGACTCATTTGCTTTACCTGTGCCTAAACCTTCTACTACTACCTCAAATTCCTCCTCAACAGCTTGATGCACTCTCACTAACGTAGGGTTAGATTGCCTAGATTGCTGAGACACATCTTTTGGCAGGTACAAATACGCGACTAGCCCAACACACAAAATGACGGCAACTAGCAGAGGAGAAAACTTTAATCCTTTAAACATTGGACGACCTATTTAAATTTAGTACCGAAGAAGACCGTTACAGCAATGGCTAAATGACGAGTCTTAACAGTTAATGATGGAGAATAAGAGAATTAATGTGATAATACCTCATTCTGTGGCCACTAGAGTACGTATCATTTTGCAAAACAGACTATTTATCACCTTAGTATTTGTAACATTTTTTGTTTTAGGGTGCAGCAGAGAGCTCCCTGCAGAACCGATGTGTCGTACTAATGCACAATATCCAGAAACAGCTCATTCACCCGCGGCCTGTCTAATAAAATCTAACGGTAAATTATTGGCAATCAAAAGCCAGAATAAAGACGGTTGGCATTTACCTAGTCATAAACAACACCCATCAACCAGTGCACAATGCACAGCACATAAAGCAGTTTGGAAAACAACGGGACTAAATGTGGAAGTGGGTAAGTTACTTTTCACCGATCAAAATCAAACCCAATATTTTGCTTGTAATCTAACAGACGATTTTTCGCGCCAACTTAAGGTGTTTACCGTCCCCTCTTGGGCCAAACGTTCGACCAGCGACATTGAGTTAGTTAACCCATTTGAGACGCAACAAGATCAATGGATTAACGAGACCAATTTGATTGATGTGCGAGAAGCATATACGCAATTATAATAACAAACTTCGGCTAAAAGCAGCGAACATTCATGAAATCACTATCGCGATATCAACACGTTTAATAGTCATTACCTGACTTTTAGCAACCAAAACCGATAAATAGCAGTATAATGTCTACAATATTAGATTTTTAGAGATTATTTCTATGCCCGAGTACAGCGCCCCAATAAAAGACATGCAATTTATACTGCATGACTGGTTAAGCCTATCCGCACATTATCAAAAATTAGGACTAGAAGATTTTGATCAAGAACTGGTCAATGAAATTCTACTTCAAGGTGCAAAATTTGCTGAAGAGGTCATCGCTCCATTAAATCGAGAAGGTGACGAACAAGGCGCCAAATTAATTGATGGAAACGTCACCACCCCCGATGGGTTTGCAGAGGCTCATAAAGAATATGTAGCAAACGGATGGAACTCCATGTTGGGAAATGCTGACTACGATGGGCAAGATATGCCAAATACTGTTGCGGTGCCAGTGCATGAAATGCTCGATTCAGCCAACTTAAGCTGGCGCTTAACAGGCATGTTAAGCGAGAGTGCCATATTAGCCATTACTAAACATGCAAGCGATGAACTAAAAGCCACATATTTGGCTAAACTGATTTCTGGTGAGTGGGCTGGCACTATGTGTTTAACCGAACCACACGCTGGTACAGACTTAAGTTTATTAAGCACCAAAGCAGTGCCCAATGAAGACGGCAGTTTTAATATTACCGGCAGCAAAATATTTATCTCTTCTGGTGATCACGATTGGACCGACAATATCCTGCATTTGGTGCTTGCTAGACTCCCTGATGCACCTCCGGGGGTAAAAGGCATTAGTTTGTTTTTAGCTCCCAAGTTTCTGCCACTTGAAGACGGCGGCATAGGCCAAAGAAACGCAGTCACTGTGGGCAGTATTGAGAAAAAAATGGGCCTAAAAGCCAGCCCTACTTGTGTGATGAATTTTGATTCAGCCCAAGGTTTTTTAGTAGGCGAAGCGAATAACGGCCTCGCCTGTATGTTTACCATGATGAATGACGCTCGCTTTCAAGTTGGCTTGCAAGGCCTAGGCATTGTAGAAGCGTCTTACCAAGGTTCGCTAGCCTACGCCCGAGAACGTTTGCAATCTCGCGCTCCACAAGGCGTACAAGAACAAAACAAAAAAGCCGACCCTATCATCCACCAGCCTGACGTGCGCAGAATGTTACTGACTCAAAAAGCCATAGCCGAAGGCTGTCGTGCTTTAGCCTTGCTGTATGCGCAACAAATGGATATTGAACGATTTGGTGATGAACCCAACAAACATAAAGCCAAAAATGTAATTTCCTTTTTAACCCCAATCGTTAAAGGCTTTATGACAGATATGGCGACTGAGATGAGCAACCTAGGCGTACAAGTTTATGGTGGCCATGGATTCATTCGCGAATGGGGCATGGAGCAATTGGTGCGCGATGCAAGAATTACTCAGTTGTACGAAGGAACAAACGGCATTCAGGCTCTGGATTTGATCTCCAGAAAACTGGCTCGCGACAAAGGCACTATGCTGGAAGATACTTTTGCATTGTTTAGTAGCAAAATTGAACAAATGACAAATGTTGATAACCAAGTACAAGCCACCGCCCTTTTAGCAGAATGGTTTGCAACGGCTACTGAGCTAAAGCAGTTAAACACTGTTGATTTAGCCGGAACTGCATACGACTTTATGCACTACAGTGCTTATTGTTTGTTAGGGGTGATTTGGTTGAGCATGGCAGATACTGCACAACATTCAGATATCGATAGTATTAAAGCAGGCAAAACCAACACTTGTGCTTTTTATATGAAAAGATTGTTACCCAGAAAAGACGGTTTTAAAACCAACTTGTTTAATGGTGCTGAAGATTTGATGGTGGTCACTGATAGTGAGTTTGATTATCAGTAATTAACTACTGCTAATAGCTTAAAACAAAAAGGCGGTTGATGTAAATCAACCGCCTTTTTTAATGCTGTGTAAACTACGCTTTGCGGCGTAATCTCACTAATCCTGCTAACGCAATAGCAAACAAACCCAAAGTAGCTGGGGTAGACACAACTGAGATATTAGCTGAAGCTGAAGTATCAGTTTCAAGTGGACCAATAAGTAAGTTGTTAAAAGACTCACTAATAGAACGAAGGGATGTAGTCCCATAGTTCGTTGCCTTAAAAGTGAAAGTCCCTAATAAAATATCAGAACCTAGAGCCACTAAAGTAGGTGGAAAAGGAGGAATAGAAAATATAGGTGTAAACGTACCACCAAAAGAACTTTGTGCACCAAATAAACCACCTACACTAAAACCTTTTAGTTCGATAATACTATTATCAAAGCTAAGATCTAAATTAAAGTTTCCTATTCCATCTGCGATCCCTGTAGAACCTGTATCGGCATATAATTCAACGGTGAAAGTCTCATTAAGACCTACTTCTATATCATCTTCACTAAAAGATAAAATTACACCAGCCTGCACACTAAAGGCACTAAATATTAAGCTGCTAGCCAAAACCAAAGAACGAAACATATTTTTACCTAGAATTACATTTTTCATCGTAAACATCTCTATTGTTAAATTTTAATTTTGGCGGCTTGCTATTAATAAAAAGTAAGCCGCCGGTAAATATTACTGACCTAAATACAACTGATACCAAGCTTGTAAATCAGCATAAGTAATCGCACCGTCAGTATCATAATCAGCAATGGCATTATAGTTAGCATCACCAGTTGCACTGCCTAACATGCCATAAATAGCCATGTAGTCAGCAAAATCTATACTGCCATCTTGATTGACATCAGCATCTGTCTCAGGAGCTTCAGCAACTGGCGCATCAAACTGCAATGCAATCAAAACAGGATCATGGTCAGACATGCGGTATGCGTCATCTGCATAAAAAAGAGTGACATTATCAGGAATACTAAGATCATCAGGATTACCAGATGATTTATTCTCAACATTATAATCAATAATAATCGGCTCATCAGCGTTGATATGCCACTCAGTCACGTCCACCACTTTAGCCAAGGCATTGTTATTAGCTAACGCATGGTCTAGATAACCCAAAAGGCCTCTAAAGCTATATGAATACGCTTCAGCACCACCAAAATAATTCACTAGGTTGGTATAACCCGCCCCTTCTAGTGCGCTAATTGGATCTTCTTTCGCATAAGCATTTAAATCACCGATGATTAACGTGGCTGTATCAGGGTACTGAGCATCTAGAAACGCACTTAAAGCTTGTGCAGCACGAGTACGAGTGAGGTTACAGTTACCTTGACCGGTAGATGTATCATCGTCGCCTGCGCCACAACCCGAACCTTTAGATTTTAAGTGGTTAACACTGATAACTAGTGTTTCTCCATTTTCAACCAAAGCAAATTCTTGAACTAAAGATGGGCGGTTTTTAGTATCAACAAATAACACGACGCCATCTTCATCAGAGATAGAATTACTACTATCTAGAATTTGTGCGGCGCCAGCTAGTGATACAACACTCGGTTTATAAATAAACGCAACGGTAATCGCATCCGTGCCTATAGCAGCGCCAGGGTCAACAATAGAATAGGTACCCGCACCCATAATGGAATTGATCCCTGTAACCAAATCATCAATTGCTGAGCCTTCAGAGAAACCGTTATTTTCGATTTCCATTAAACCCACAATATCTGCGTCCATTGCGACAATCGCAGCAACCGTTTTTGCTTTTTGACGTTCAAATTCCAAATCGCTATCCGCTCCTCGGCAACTAGAACTTGCAGTTGGACCACAAACACTCCCAGAACCATCAATACCATTGAAGTAATTAAGCACATTTAAGCTAGCTACTTTCAAATTGCCTAAGTTCAATTCAGGTTCAGCAGTGCGAGGGTTGGTGGCAACAAATGTAGGATTTTGAGTGGGTATAACGCGGTAATCACCGAAGCTATAGTCCACAACACCTGTTAATGACGCAACAGTATCACCTAAACGTAATGTGTTAGACGCAGACAAACCACCAGTGGGGAACACAACAAGTTCTGGATTACCGGTGTTATCACCGTCATCTAACAAAATACGATTTAGTGCATTTGCAGCTGCTAGGTTATTTGCCTCATCTGAACCAGGAGCAAATACATTAGTCGGTGTGAACAAACGTTCAGTTGATAATGTAACTTGTCCAAAACGTCCTAAAGTAAAGTTATCAGTGACAACTAAAGCTTGTGCTGTAGACACTAACATACCTTCCAAAAACTCAGCTCCTGCTGCGTCTGCAAAAGGCAGAGATAAAGCAGAGGCTGTAGGCAAGGCATTTCCAATACTAATAACTTCAGGCGCTTCAGTTGTTGTTAACTGTGTGCGAGCATAAAATTCTGAAACATCCCCAATCACACTCACAAGGTCTCCAACAGCCGGTAAATCACCATCGTAGAAAACAAAGATCCCTTCTGACGTTGATGGGTCTGCATCGGCATCAGCATCTTCTTCTTGAACAAAGAAACCACCGATACCTGCAGAAGAAGCAGTCACTATACCTTCAATAAGAACCGTATCACCGACTAAAGGAGAAACATCGGCACTTCCTTGAACGCCACTAATTAACGTTGTTTCTTCGCAACAATCGCCTGGTTCTTCACCGTCTCCGCCGCCAAAACCACCAAAGGTTTGGCCCGTGTTGATATCACCAAAGCTGTCTGCACTAGAGCCAGACCAAACAAAGTCACTATATTCAAAGCCATCACCTGTTAACTGTAATGAAGAACCTACGGCTGCGTTGCTAGCCTCGGCAACACCAATATCATCACTGGTCATGCCATTGGCAACACCGTTGGTAGCCGTCATACTGCCCTCATAGCCTAAGAATTGCAGTACATTGCCAGAAGCATCAACCAAGGCTATTCCCTCTGGTGAACCATTTTGAAGGCCATTTTCAGGATAGGCGAAAGAAAGTGTTCCAAAACCATTTCCTTCGTTATCTATTTCACCAGATAGCCCAGTTGTATTATAAACAGCTCCACCGTTACCGTTGTACAACACTAAGCTCATACCGGTTAAATCAGTGCCTGCTAGGCCTGCAATTTCAATTGCTTCACCAGCATCTGTACCTGAATTATCATAATGAATTTCGTTTATGAAAGGGTCTGGCGCTACAAATGTTTGCTCTGTATTCACAGCACCAAAATTGTCGGCACTTGAACTAGCCCATACAAAATCACTAGATTTATAACCTGTACCTGTTAGTTGCAACGAAGTACCTATCGGGGCACTACTTACTTCTGCTGCACCAATATCCACACTTGTCATATTTAAAGCTGGGCCATTAGTAGCAGTAAAACTACCTTCATAACTTAGGAATTGTAAAACGTTATCAGATGCATCAACTAATGCTATCCCATCGGGACCACCGTTTTGGATACCACTAATTGCAAAAGACAATGTGCCAAAGCCATTTTGTTGGTTTGGTAACACACCAGACAAACCCACAAATTTATAAGTACCACCACCATTACCGTTATATAACACTATGCTAAGACCATCTAAATCAGTACCTGCGAAACCTGCGATTTCAATCGCTTCACCAACATCAGTACTACTATTATCATAGTGAATTTCGTTAATAAATACGCCGGCGTTACTGTTACCACCTGGAGTCGGTTCTGGTTCTGGCTCTGGTTCTGGCTCTGGTTCGGGATCAGGAACACTGCCATCAGTATCGCAATCGGCAGCAGGGTAAAGTATCTCTACCCAGCTCGGGTTATCAATAAAAGGGTTTCTGTTACCTTGCAACTGGTAGATTCTGTCATTACGTAACTCTTCAGACGTATCCACAGGGTCAGCTGTATTCCAAGCGGCTAATGTACATAACCAACCTAACTTACTTTCACTTGTGGTAGTGACTCGATTAACCAAAAGTAAGTCTGGCGTTGAATCTGAATCCGAACCTTCATAACGCGTATCCATGTAAAACATCATACGAGCGACGTCACCTTTGATGTCAGTTCTTGGTTCAAAAGAATCACCATCAATACGGTTAATTTCGCTTTCAGGAAGTGGTGCATCACTGTTGTCAAAATCTAAGTTGCCGCGAGAACTATTGATACTAATGTCTGTTGGTCTTAAATGATGAATGTCGGTATAAGCTTCGGTTGAAGAGCTTGAAAACCCATGACTTTTTGGCCATGAATGTTCACGGTTCCAATTCTCAGGATTAGCACTAGCAACATCTCCGCTACCGTTAGTTGATTTAGCTTGAGAACGACCGTCATACCACAAAGTGATATTATTGGTATCTGATGGGTCTTCATCGGTATAGGTTAATGACGTCCACACGTCGTCATAAGTTAAGTTTTTATGATCAGTGGAAATAAT
>NZ_CAJWCF010000067.1 GCF_913020055.1 uncultured Paraglaciecola sp.
GCCCAGCCCGAAGGGTTTTCCTCAAAACGCACTTACTCGGCGTTGAAACCTGTTTATTTGGATGACCAAACTTCACATATTTCGCCTTGATTAAGCACATTTTGAGGAAAATCTCGGTGACATATGAAAGATCAACAACCCCTAGTCTTATTTTATAAGTATTCGTGTTTTAAGTTAGTGTACCTTAATGTTTGGTTAACTAAACACTGTCTGACCTTGCCAACAAAAAGTCAGTGGCCTATGGCTGGTATGTTTGTTAGTAAAAAAAGCCTAAGCCCTAATAAATATTTTATATTAAGTAAATATGAGACAACAACGACTTAACAGAGGTCTAGTGCTTTAGCAGAGAAAAATCACAGGAAAATAATATGAACGATATGATGAATCAAGTGAACGAACAAATGGCGGTGTTGCCCCTATGGATTCATTATTGGATGAACTGGATGGTGTTGATCTTTTTGCTGCCTGTGCTGTTTGTTTGGAAGTCCAAAGCTGCGCGTTACGTGTTGGTCGCTTTAATATTGACCATGCCTCTAGGTATGCTGGTGTTTTACTTCACTAACAATGCCCATTTATTGGGGATCGCCCACTTAATTCTTTGGGCTCCTCTGTTATTTGGCTTAATAAAATACGAAATTAAGCGAACTGACTTTAAATTCGCCTCAGTTTACGGAATTTGGCTTGCTTTATTGATGGCGACTATCAGCATTTCTTTAGTTTTTGATATTCGCGATATCGCTATGATCGCCCTAGGTCATAAATAATTTAAAATGCCTGTAAGGCCATTCTTTATTAAGGGAAAATAAGATGCCAGAAATAAACCTAAGTTGTGCTTGTGGACTAGTGCAAGGAAAGACCAAAAATGTGAATGCTCAAAGTGGAAATCGTATTCATTGTTGTTGTGCAGACTGTCAAAAATTTGCAGTATTTTTAAAACAAGACAAAAAAGTGTTAGACCAATATGGCGCTACCGATATTTTTCAGATGCCCATCGCACACTTAACTATTACTCAAGGCAATGACCAATTAGCTTTGATCCGCCTCACTCCAAAAGGATTAAACCGTTGGTATGCTAAATGCTGTAACACACCAATTGGTAATACGTTAGGCAGTAAAACACCTTTTATTGGGGTCATTCATAACTTTATGCAACATGTACAAAGTCGCGATCAAGAACTGGGTAAAACACGAGGCTATATACATTGCCAATCAGCCAAACAACCCGTATCAGATGCGCAACAAACATCATTAATTAAAATATCGATGCGAGTCCTCGGCAAATTGATAAGTTGGAAATTAAAGGGGTTAAATCAACCCTCTGCCTTTTTTAATGCAAATGGATGTGCTGTTTCTAAACCCGAGATATTAAACAAATGAATAAACGAGGGATAACTTGAAAGACAAATTGAGAGCAAAAATCATTGAGGTTTGCGATAAAAAAATTGTAGCTAAAGGACCTAGTGTAGGCTTATCTTTTTATGCCTTTTTCGCCAATAAAAATAACGACCCAGCGCTATTAATGGAAGCGGCCACCTGGTGGATTGAAACCCACCAGTTAGATCATTTCGAAAAAGCTATAAAAATAAAAGGCATGGTTCAATAATAAAATCCAACTAGTCGCTACACAGAGCGGCTTAAAGGGTTTGTAACAAAGATTGCACTGCGCTTCTAAACCAACTTAAAGCTTCATCATCTTGGGTGTTTTTATGCCAATAAAGGTGAGTTTCAATATTAGTGAGTTGCACTGGCATACGGACTTCTATCAAGCCATTGGTTAGGTGGGAATCTGCCATTAATTCTTTGCCCAACATATAAGGCACAGTTAATAAATAATCAGACTCAATCAACATGGCTTTTGCTGCATAGTAGTTTTGGCAGCGAATACTGATATGCCGTGACAAACCTTGTTGTTGAAACAAAATATCCTCAGCAGCGTCGCCACTTGGACGATTAGATACACCTATATGTTTAGCGGCAAAGTAACTTTTTTCCGTTAGATTGCTCTCAAAGGGATGTCCTTTGCGCATCAAGACACAAAACTCGCCATCGATTAGCTTAGTGTGTAATACTGGGGGTTTTATCGGCAAAGCCACATCAAACGCCATATCAATATGCCCTGCCCCTAACTCACGGGTTAAATTTTCTCTATCCACTTTGACACTAGAAAAGGTGGTGTTGGGAGCTAACTTAGCCAGTTTTTTCGCCAATTTTGGCAAAATAGAGGGTTCAAGAGCGTAGTGAATACCCAAGCGAAAGTGATGCTGACTGGTCAGTGCTTGAAACTCTCCCCAATGTTGCAATATTTGCCTTAATCGAGTGAGGTTATCAATTATCTGTGGGGCCATACGCTGGCAAGCAGGTGTGGGTAACATACGATTATTACTACGTTGAAATAATGGGTCGCCCAAATATTCTCGTAACCTTTTTAAGGCGTGGCTAACCGCAGAAGGCGTAATATGCAGCAACTCCGCAGTACGTGACATGTTCTGTTCTTGATAAATACTTTCAAATACTTTGAGTAAGTTTAGGTCAAGCTGTTGGATCTTTGTTACGTCTGTCACCACACCACCACTATGAATATAATTCATAGTAACCATATAGCATTTTTCATTTCATTCAACCTAATAAAAAGACTATGCTTGACTCATTACTACTTCACCTAACTTTCGGAGTCACCACTATGAATTTTTCCCACAGTGAAAAAACACAAGGGTACATCGAACGTGTTAAAGCCTTTATGGATGAGCACGTTTATCCCGTTGAAGAACAAATTTATGCCGAAACCCATGAACTCAACCCGGGTGGTGATTGGCAGAATTGGCAAGTACACCCATTAATAGAACCACTTAAAAAGAAAGCTCAAGAAGCGGGATTATGGAATCTATTTTTACCTGACGCTGAATTGGGTAAAGGCTTAACTACCCTAGAATATGCACCACTAGCCGAACAAATGGGCAGAGTGTTATTTGCCTCTGAAATATTTAATTGTAACGCGCCTGATACTGGCAATATGGAAGTGCTGTACCACTTTGGCAACGAACAACAGCAAGAAAAGTGGCTTAAGCCGTTATTAGCAGGTGAAATACGCTCCGTATTTGGCATGACTGAACCCGACGTTGCCTCATCTGATGCGACTAATATGCAAGCAACCGTTGAACTAGACGGTGATGAGTTAGTCCTTAACGGCAAAAAATGGTGGACCACAGGTTTAGGTCATCCCAATGCAAAAATTGCGATTTTTATGGCGTTGTCTAATCCTGAAAATGACAAACATAGCCAACACAGTATGGTCGTTGTGCCGCTAGATTCACAGGGTGTTGAAATCAAACGTATGTTACAAGCCTATGGCGATTACGATGCACCTTTTGGTCATGGCGAAATGCATTTTACCAATGTGCGTATACCTAAAGAAAACTTGTTAGTAGGCATGGGAAAAGGGTTTGCTATCGCTCAGGGTCGTCTTGGGCCGGGTCGAATTCATCATTGTATGCGTTCTATCGGTGGAGCAGAAAAAGCTTTAGAATTGGCAATGCAGCGCGGTATGTCTCGTACTGCTTTTGGTAAACCTTTAATGATGCTTGGTGGTAACCGAGAACGCGTCGCCGAAGCACGTATCGCTATTGAGCAAGCTCGCTTATTAACCTTACAAGCCGCTTGGAAGATTGATAACGTGGGCGTGAAGAATGCCATGGTGGATATTTCAGCGATTAAAGTAGCAGTGCCAAAAATGCTTGAAGAAGTTGTCGACATGGCTGTGCAAATTCATGGTGGTGCAGGAATGTGTAACGACTTCCCACTAGCACGTTTTGCAGCAGGCGCAAGAGCCTTACGTTTAGCCGATGGGCCAGATGAAGTGCACAAAGGCATGGTTGCCCGATTAGAGTTGAAGAAATATAAATGAATAAAAATGTACTAATAACCGGTGGCGCTTCAGGTTTAGGTGAAGCGCTGGCATTGCATTATGCCAAACAAAACTTTGAAGTGTGCATAGCCGACTTAAATTCAGAGCGAGCACATAAAGTGGTCGACACCATTACTCAATCGGGTGGTGCCGCCTTCTTTTTGCCTTGCGATATCACTAATGAAGCTAATATTGAAGCACTCAAACAACAGTTACAATCTCGTTGGCAAAAAGTTGATGTGTTAGTCAACAATGCCGGTGTTGCCACGGGCGGTGCCTTGGAATTTGAAGATATTGAACAGTGGGAATGGGTGCTAAATATCAATGTATTGGGCATGGTGCGTATGTGCCGTGCTTTTGTGCCCATGATGAAACAACAAGGTGGTGGCAAAATAGTGAATATTGCTTCGCAAGCTGGTATCACTCCTGCCCCGTTAATGGGCAGTTACAATGCCAGTAAAGCTGCGGTCGTCAGTTTTTCTGAAACGATGCACCTTGAATTAGCTGACGATAACATTCACGTGAGTGTGGCTTGCCCAGGCTTCTTTTCTACAAACCTGGATGAATCTCTACGCAGTAAGCAGCCTGGCGTGGCAAAACTGGTGAGTAAGATGCTGCATAATGCTTCTGATATCACCGCGGCTCAGGTGGCAGCAGCCATATACCAAGACAGTGAAACCTTTAAGTTTATGACCATCACCCATAAAGACGGTCGTACTGCGTTTCGTATAAAACGTTGGTTTGCCCCGATGCGTTATCTAGCAATGATGAAGAAACAATTAAAAAACTTTAAGCCTAGAGCCTAATACCTTGAGCAACACTGACAAACAAAACGTAATTGACACAGCAGGCCAAGTCAGAAAAGGTGAAGAGCTAGACCTAAAAGCCCTGGTTCCTTGGTTAGAAAAGCATGTTCCAAGTCTTAAAGGTGAACCTACAGTTGCTCAGTATTCCGGCGGCGCATCTAATTGGACATACTGCCTAAGCTATCCAGCTGATGATGGTACTTTGCGTGAAGTCATTTTGCGCCGAGGACCTGCTGGTACCAAAGCTAAAGGTGCGCACGATATGGGCCGTGAGTATCGCTTACAAGCTGCACTAAAGCCTGTGTATGCTTATGTGCCAGAAATGTTAGGCCATTGTGATGATGAATCAGTATTAGGCGCCGAGTTTTACCTAATGGAAAAACTCAACGGCCTGATCCCAAGAATGAATCTGCCTAAAGGGCTTAAACTTGAACATGGCACCACCCGTCAACTTTGTCTGAATGCGTTAGATAGTCTAATTGAGCTACACAAGGTCGATTACAAAGCGGCGGGACTCGATCATTTAGCCAAAGGTGAAGGTTACACCCAACGCAAAATTGAAGGCTGGAGTGCGCGATACACCAAAGCCAAAACATGGAACGTGCCCAGCGCAAAATATGTCATGAATTGGCTTAAATCCAATCAACCTAAGCACGAGCATATTTGCTTAACCCATAACGACTTTCGATTTGATAATTTGGTGTTAGATGTGAACGACCCAACCAAAATCTTAGGCGTATTGGATTGGGAATTAGCCACACTAGGTGACCCTTTGATGGACCTAGGTAATAGTTTGGCCTACTGGGTGCAAGCTGATGACGACAAACTGGCCAAGTCGACTCGCCGGCAACCAACACATTTACCCGGTATGTTGACCCGCAAAGAAGTCATTGCCTATTACCTTGATAAAACCGGTTTTAAAGTCGACAACT
The DNA here is from genome assembly GCF_913020055.1 of uncultured Paraglaciecola sp. Classification (GTDB taxonomy): domain Bacteria; phylum Pseudomonadota; class Gammaproteobacteria; order Enterobacterales; family Alteromonadaceae; genus Paraglaciecola. The sequence goes on from NZ_CAJWCF010000067.1 coordinate 5,640, forward strand.
TTGCTTTCTATGAGGTGTATGGTTTATTCAGATTAGCGGCCATTGCGCAGCAAATTTATTATCGTTATCACCACAAACAAACCGACAACCCAGCCTTTAAACACATTTGGTTTTTTGTGCATTATTTACTCTGGCAATGCCGTAAAGCCATCAAAGGAAAACGTTAAAAGAGCACCGATATGACCGCGATTTATTTAATTAGACATGGCCAAGCCTCCTTTGGCAAAGATGAATATGATTGTTTATCTAAGTTGGGCGAACAGCAAGCAACACATTTAGGTGGTGTTTTTAAAGGCAGATTAGATCGTTTTGATAAAGTAGTACGTGGCAGCATGCAGCGTCATCAGCAAACGGCAAATGGTTGTTTATCAGCAATGGGCCAAAAAGGTACTGAACCGCAACTCGATGCAAGATGGAACGAATACGATCATCAATATATTCTTGCTCAACTCGACTCTGAATTAGCCACTGCCCAAGGCGTAAAAGACTATGTAAGTCGACAAGACAATCCTCACAAAGCACTGGAGAAAGTGATTGGTCAGGCCTTCAGTCGCTGGATCAGCAGTCAACACAATACTGATTACATTGAATCTTGGCCTGATTATCAGGCCAGAATACAGGCCGCGCTAACGGGTTTAATCAGTGGCCTAGAAGGTCAAAAAAACGTAGCGGTGTTTAGTTCAGGTGGCCCCATAGCATTATTGTCCCAAGCATTATTAGGTGTACCCGCTGAAAACCTGATGACGCTTAACTGGACCTTAGTCAACTGCGGCATCACCAAACTCATTAATACCCGAAACGGTGTTATTTTATCCTCACTAAACGAACACTCTACGTTTGAAGGTAAAAACAAACACTTATTAACTTATAAATAGAAGCACAAATCGTTATGTGCTCGTAGCTAAAGCATAAAAACAAAAAACATGGGAACGACACAATGATCAGACAAAACATTTTAATTACCGGTGCCAGTTCAGGCTTAGGTAAAGGTATGGCCATCGAGTTTGCCAAGATGGGCCGTAACTTAGCTTTATGTGCCCGTAGAATGGACAACTTAGAATCACTTAAACAAGAGTTGTTGGCAATTAATCCCGACATTAAGGTATTTATACGTTCGTTAGATGTGAACGACCACGACCAAGTATTTGAAGTCGTCAGAGCGTTTGCAGAGGATTTAGGCGGCCTAGATCGGGTGATAGTCAATGCCGGAATGGGCAAAGGCGCCTCGATAGGCACAGGCTATTTTAAAGCGAATAAACAAACTGCAGTGACTAATTTCGTTTCAGCTTTGGCTCAGTGTGAAGTCGCAATGGAAATATTCCGTGACCAAAACGCTGGCCACTTAGTCACAATATCTTCCGTAAGCGCAGTACGCGGAGCACGTAGAGCCATGACAGTGTATGCCGCCACTAAAGCGGCATTAAGCTCACTTACTGAAGGTATTCGAATCGATGTGCTCAACACCCCGATTAAAGTCACTACCATCCATCCGGGCTTTATCCGCACTGAAATCAATGCCAAAGTAAAAGCGGTGCCCTTTATTGTAGACTTAGAAACGGGTTGCAAAGCGATGGTCAAAGACATCGAAAAAGAAGTCGCCAACAGTTTTGTGCCTACATGGCCTTGGGCATTATTTAGATACATTGCCCGTATCGCACCATTGAGTATGTTAGCCAAAATGAGTTAACCCTAAACCGAAAGAACACGGGTTCCTTCGGTTTAAAACCTTTACCTATTGCTCAGGAATACCTATTTAATGTCGGATTCGTTTTTAACTCAGATCATATTGCCTTTAGTCTTAGCGCTAATCATGTTTGGCATGGGATTAAGTCTAACAAAACAAGACTTTTTAGAATTAGGCAAAGAGCCTAAAGCGGTGCTAGTGGGATTATTTGGACAGTTATTGTTACTGCCCATTTTGGCCTATGGTGTCGCTATCCTCTTTGGATTGAGTCAACATCTGGCGATTGGCATTATGATATTAGCAGCTTGCCCGGGGGGTACGAGTTCGAATATCATCAGCCATTTAGCCAGAGCCAATCTAGCCCTATCCGTCAGTTTAACCGCCGTGACTACATTAGTGTGTGTGTTCACTACACCTTTGATTATTCAGTTTGCAATTAACCAATTTGACATTAATCCTGCCAAATCATTTTCATTGTTAAGTACCACTTTGGGTTTGATTTTCATTACCTTGTTACCTGTAATACTCGGTATATTTTTGCGCCACAAATACCCAACACAAGCCATTAGCAGCGAACCTTTTTTCAGACGGCTATCAACCGGTTTTCTGATCTTTATGATCATCGCCATCACCTATCAAGAGCGCAATAGCATCCTTGAATCATTATCCCAAGTGTTATTGCCAACCATATCGCTAAACTTTGTAGCCATTGCCACAGGTTTGCTCTTAGGTCTTGTGTTTAAACTGGTCAAGCGCGACTGTGTGACATTAGGAATAGAGGTAGGGGTACAAAATAGTGCGATGGCCATTTTAATAGCCGTGTCTTTTTTAGAAAGACCAGATTACGCCATTGCGGCTGGGGTATATGGCCTAGCGATGTATTTAGGCGCAGGGTTACTAATCTTTGGTGCAAAACACTTTCCAACTAATAACTAATAGATAGATAGATAGATAGATAGATAGATAGATAGATAGATAGATAGATAGATAGATAGATAATGAGTATGTGGCTGAAGAACCCAGCCACAACACTCTATTCTTGAAGTACTTAACCTACGCGCTTCATGGCACAGATTTTATTGCCTGCTGGATCACGAAGATAAGCTAAATATAACTGCATCGTTCCGCCATCACGTACACCAGGTGGATCTTCACAAGCTGTACCACCGTTAGCTAAACCAGCAGCATGCCATGCAAGGCCTTGATCTTCGTTTTCAATGGCAAACCCAAGAGTACTGCCATTGCCGTGACTGGCTGGTTCACCGTCAATTGGCACACTTAAACCAAACACACCAGTTTTAGTGAAATAGAAACAACGACCTTTAGGGTCAATCGTGCCCTCTTCGTAGCCCAAAGCACCTAAAATCGCATCGTAAAACTTCTTAGATGCTTGTATATCATTCGCACCCAACATCACGTGACTAAACATTTATCTCTCCAAAGATTTAATTACTATTTAACTTAATAGCAGTGTACCCACTAATTGACAAAAGAAGAATTTTTCATAGTTATGATCGATTGTTAGTTTTATGAAGTTAAATATTCACACCCAAACATTTACATGTGCGGGCTGGCTTTAGTACAGATGAATAACAATAAATAAAAGTCTAACCACCCCATCCTATAAAAATGGTCACCTTATATTTTTAGGATCGTTGCTTACGTTTAACGCTTATTCTTATCAGGCGATCAATTCTTCTTTTGTTTTTCTGCTGCAGTAAAGATGGATACAAGTTCATTAAGATATTGACCCCTACTACTACCAACCCAAATACAAAATTTTGACTAATGCCCTTATAAACAGCAAAAAACAGAACAAATATAAAGGCAATTAGGTGGCTAATTTCGGCAATAGTCATTTCCTTGCGCAAGTTTTTTAGTGCTGATATCTCTGCAGTCTTATCTAACTTTAACGACTGATTAAAGAACTTGAAAAATGTGTTTTTAACAACCCACGTCAAAAGCTCCAATCCAATAACTTTATTGTATTTCTCATTCTTTAGAAAATTCAGATTAGATAACTTGATGTAGTAGGCTTGGTCTTTTATGAATGAATTGACGATCATTCCAAACATCCATGAAATGAATGATATTGAAATACCAAAAACTAGATATTGCATACTACCTACTTTGAGTTTATGGCCGTGTTGGTAAGTAAAAGAAGATTAATATAAAGGTACCGGCTTAACAACAACCCTGCAAAAAACATTCGGTTGTGGTTGATTTTTATCGCCAACAGAAAGTTATCTTTTAGTATTCAAATATAAATTTAAAGTTAACAAACTATATTTTCCTGCCTTTTTGCTATTTCTTTGATTAAAACGACATTGCCAGCACGATCGATTTGCAGTAAATCTTCGCCACTGCCACCGTTACAATCAGCCCAGCTAGCAACGACGCTAAATCCGCTTTCAATTTCTTTATAGAATTGTGGGTAATACTTACCATTCATTAATACAAGGTGCAGTTCCGCTGGCCTATCAATCTCACCAAGCAAAGATTCTAGATCTAAGACATTATCAATCACTACTGCTACGTCTTGCTCAAGGAAAACAAAATAAAATGTACATGACGCTGGCAAACACCCAAAACCGATACCAGTTCCAGAGGTTGCCTGTTCTAAGTTAAGCAGCTGCACATCAGTCAACGTAAGCTTAATTTGTAGATCAAATTCGTTGTTTACATGAAAGTTATCTACATCGTCACCAAAGAAAAACATTCTTTTTTCCATGTACTCAACAGTAGAGTCAAAGTTAAAATCAGCTAACTTTGTATCAGCTAAGCTTTTGAGCGCAATGTTTGGTAAATCATCATTTAAGTCGTTGCAGCTGGCTAATATCAAAAAACAAAAAGTGGCCAAGATATTTCTTATGGTTAACATGTAAAATCCCTCTCGTTCATGTTTAAGAAGCAGTCAAGTTTTTGATGCTAACATTTTGTCATCCATAAAATTGTTAAGGTTTGTAATCATTGAGCTGTTAATTTACATCAAAACAAAAGGAACAAAGTCCAAATTAGCCATGCATTGACGGGGCAATTCTATGGACGTATTCTGCTATCAAGCCAGCGTAATACACAGCAAAAAATCTATTAAGATAGGGAGAAGAAAGTATCAATACAGGCAAAGACCTAGCCCCAGAGTGCACAGATAGCTTTAAATATAGTGGTGTTGATGGCTTGCAGTTACATTGTTATCAATGGCTGCCTGTTGGAGACATCAAGGCAGTGATCCAAATAGCCCATGGCATGGCAGAACATGGCGCACGTTATGCGCGTTTGGCCAGTTTTTTAAACGCTGAAGGTTTTGCTGTATATGCCAATGATCATCGGGGTCATGGTAAGTCTATACAGCAGGGTCAGGCTCTTGGACATATGGCTGATGAGGATAGCTGGAACAAAACAGTAGATGATCTTGATTTACTGAATGCAGAGATCACTAAACGTCATCCAGATCCCCCTATTATTCTACTTGGCCATTCAATGGGATCCTTCCTGACTCAATCCTATCTCAGCAAATACGGGAGTAACATCGCGGCAGCGGCTTTATCGGCAAGTAACGGTCCACCCGGAGCCATTGGTAAAATAGCGCAATTTATCATTCGATTTGAAAAATTGAGGTTAGAAGAAAAAGGCCGCAGTGCATTAATGGCAGCTATGACCTTTAAAGCATTTAATAAAGCTTTTAAGCCGAACCGCACTGAGTATGACTGGTTGAGCCGCGATGCTGCTGAAGTGGACAAATATGTGGCTGACCCTATGTGTGGATTTGAATGTTCAGTCGCGACTTGGCAAGGCATGTTGGATGCTTTAACCATTATTGCCTCGGATCAGACTCTTAATAAAATGGACAAAGCCAAACCCATTTATGTTTTTAGTGGTACTGAGGATCCCGTAGGCGAAAACAGCAAGGGAGTAAAACGTTTGCTTTCGGTATATGAAAAACACGGTTTCAAACATATAACTAACAAGTTTTACCCGAATGCGCGCCACGAATTGTTTAACGAAACCAATCGTGACGAAGTCACTAGCGACTTTATAGCTTGGGTTAAAGCGATCTTGGGACTCCACTAATTCAACTGGTTAATGCTGCGCTTTAACGCAGCATTAACCACTGCCATTTTCACACTCTTAATATCAAGTATTACTTCAATCACAAACTGACTCATGTTAAATTTTGTATACATTTTTAAATATGAATACAAAAATGAACTTCAAAAAATTCACATCTGATCTTAGTTTTTCTGCCATGAGTGCCGGTTTTATCGCCGTGTTGGTAGGTTATGCCAGTGCTTGGGTCATTGTATATCAAGCCGCGATTGCCGCAGGTGCTAGCCAAGCAATGATTGATTCTTGGATATGGGCCTTAGGTATGAGCATGGGCTTGGGCTGTTTAGTTTTATCGCTGTATTACAAACGCCCGATCATCATAGCTTGGTCCACGCCCGGGGCAGCGTTGCTGGCTACGACACTCGGTGGTAATAGCATTGGCGAAGCCATAGGTATTTTTGTATTTGTTGGGGTTTTAACCTTGCTAACGGGTTTGTCTGGTTGGTTCGATGCGTTAACCAAACGTATCCCTTTGCCACTAGCTTCAGCCATGTTGGCTGGCATATTGGTTCAGTTTGGCTTGAGCATTTTTACCTCACTACAAAGCGACCCATTAATGGTCGGGATCATGTTAGTAACTTTTCTATTCGCCAAAAGATGGTTACCACGTTATGCAATAGTTGCAGTGCTAATAGCAGGATTTATCTGTGCCTACAGCTTTGACTTAATCAATCTACAGCAAGTCAGATGGTCGTTAGCTACCCCTATTTGCACATGGCCTGAGTTTAATTTAAGTTTGTTAATAGGTGTAGGTTTGCCTTTATTTGTAGTCACCATGACATCACAAAATGTGCCGGGAATAGCAATTTTACGTTCTACAGGTCACAGTCAAGCTCCGGTGTCCCCCATACTTAGTTGGACAGGCGGATTAAACGTATTATTCGCGCCCTTTGGTGCCTTTACTTTAAACTTAGCCGCCATCACTGCAGCCATATGTGCCAGCGAAGAAGCGCACCCTGATCCTGATAAACGTTACATTGCAGGTGTGTTCACTGGTGTGTTTAACATATTGGCGGGTATTTGCGGAGCCACTGTAGTGAGTTTGTTTGCGGCTTTTCCAGCAGCCATGATTGCAGCATTAGCAGGCCTGGCTTTACTGGGTATTATTGGCGCAAGTTTACACTCAACTTTCGAGCAGCCCGACTACCGTGATGCGGCCTTAATTACCTTTTTAGTGACGGCCTCTGGTGTGTCATTTTTTAATATTGCCTCCGCATTTTGGGGCATAACAATTGGGCTAGGCACACTTGCCATTAGCCGCATTGCGAGGGCGTAATTTATGACTGACAAACTACTGACAGACAAACAACCTGCAGAAGCCTTATATCAGCAATTAAAACAAGATATCCGTGATAATAAGTTGCCAATAGCCAGTCCTTTAAAACAAGAACAGCTCGCTGCTGAATATGGGGTCAGCCGTATTCCAATTCGTGATGTATTACAGCGATTAAAGAATGAAGGTTGGCTAACCCAAAGTGGAAAACGTGGCGTGATGGTGCATCCATTAAGCGCAACCGAAGCCGAAGATTTATACATCATGCGGATGTATCTAGAGCCTCGTATCCTGAGCCATGCTATGCCAAAACTGAATCACCAAATATTAGGCCAAGCGACAGATATCTTAGAACAACTGGATCAGCCAAAGTTAAGCATTACCCAGCATGGTGATTTAAACTGGCAGTTCCATGCCTGTATTTATCAAGCGGCTAAAAGACCAACATTGTTTAACAATATCGCCAATTTACATCAACTTTGTTCACGTTATATTGGTTTTCATTCGGTAGAGCTGGATTATAAAAAAACCAGTCAGCAAGAACATTATCAATTGTTAGAAGCAATTAAAGGCAAACAACTAGGCAAAGCCAAAGCTATTTTAAAACAACATATAAGTGAAGCCGGTGAGATCCTTGTAGCCTATTTGCATAAAAATATGCATTTTTAGACTTTAAATCTGATCAACAAAACCATGTTGATCTAACGAACTTTCTAACGCAGCCATGCCTGATGGCAAGTCTAATTTTTGTCCAAGCAAATTAAAGCTGGCACCAAAAGCGTGAAGGGTACGGAATAAGTTATGGGCACGGCACTGTTCACCCATTTGCCCAATACGTACAATATTGGCACCAAATGAGCCTGATATTTCAACCTTATAGCGCTGTGACATAGTACTCAGTAACTGTTTACTTTCCACTCCATCAGGCACTTTAATGCCGACAACCGAATTTAGCCGGGCGGCTGGTTTAACGTGTAGTGCTAATCCCATAGCTTCAATCCCTGCCTGCAACGCTAAAGAGCTGCGCAAATGCCGATCAAATCTCACTTTTAGAGTTTCGGTACACACCAATCTCAAGGCTTCATGAATAGCTAATATCCCAGAAACAGGTGCGGTGTAATGATATGACTTTTTATACCAGAATTGATCGGCCAATTTAGCGTCTAAACACCAATGGCGTAGTTGATCTGAACGTGACTGAATATGTTCCCAAGCTTTACTAGAAAAACCAATTAAAGACACACCGGGTATACAAGACAAACCTTTTTGCCCGCCGGTTATCACCGCATCTATACCCCACTCGTCCATATCAAATTCCATGGTACTTAAGGTACAAACCGCATCAACTATCACTAAACAGTCATGGGCTTTTGCAGCTGCCGCGATAGCCGCTAACTCGTTATTACAAACGGTGCTTGAGGTTTCACCTTGAACTATGGTTAGTACTTGCGGTTTATGTTGTGCAATATATTCAGCAACGACAACAGGGTCGGCACTTTGGCCTTCTTCTACTACTAAACGCACAACATTGGCTTCAACACGCTCAGCCATTTCGGCCAATCGGTTACTGAAAAAGCCGTTGCATACACTGAGTACTTTACTACCAGGTATTACTAGATTCGCTACGGCCATTTCCATTGCCGCAGAGCCTGGACCTGCAACACCTAAAATGTGCCCTGTTTCTGTCTGAAACACATAACGTGACATCAACTTAACTTGTTCGATAATCTGCGCCATAGTATCGCCCAAATGATTGATAACGATACCGTTGGCAGATGCCACTCTGGCAGGTATAGGTACTGGCCCCGCCCCCATCATCAACAATGGTTCTTCGGGTAAAATACTGTCTAAAGACAAAATACCTTGGGGCGACTTGATACGCACGTTTATTCCTTAAGGGCTTAACTCATAAGGTCTGAGTATACTGAAAACCCGCAAGGATCCGACGCTTTTTCTGGCACATTGCCTGCCAATATCTGCTAATAAATAGCCAAACCGAATATCAACGCAGCAAATGCAGGAAATGTTGATGTTTGTGATACTGGTCAATCACATCATTGATGACTGCCTGTTTCGACCACCCCATAATATCGTAATCCTGACCACCTTCGGTTAGATGCACTTCTGCACGGTAATAAGTATGTTCGTCGGCACTCTCTTCCGATTCTTCATTATCCGGCGAATAACTCGGTTGCAGGTATTTCTCGCACTTTACGCCATAGGTAAAGGAATGCTCACTGCCGTGTTGTACACTCAAACTCAATAAATTAGATTCACTGACTATCTCAGAATCAACTTGATTATTAGTTAGTTCTTTACTGACACTCTCCATGGCAGTTCGCACTGTGCTATCAATAAATTTTGTCACTGCCGTTTTATTCGGAAATTGTATAATAGTCGACAGTCGCTGTTCCCAACCACTATCAGTTGTAGTTGGATGAGGATGTAAGTTCATGGCCAAACTGGCTTTCTTATGGGTTTCGACACGCAATGCCTTTATCAAGCCCACTAACGAAATCAACAAAATAATAGCAAAAGGTAAAGCCGTAGCGATGGTCATGGTTTGCAGGGCGTTCAGTCCACCTGCTGTGAGTAAGATTGCAGAAACAAGTCCTACACCCACCGCCCAATAAATACGTTGCCAAACAGGTGTGTCATTTTTGCCATGTGAACAGAGCATATCAACCACCATAGCGCCAGAGTCACAAGACGTGACAAAAAACACCACAACCATCAAGGTCGCAATACCACTTAAGAAGTGTTGGAATGGGAAGTTTTCTAAAAACACAAACAACGCGACTGGAGCATTGGTACTGACCATTTCTCCTAATTTATCGACTCCCTGTGTATAAATCAGATCGATTGCCGAGTTACCAAACACTGTCATCCAGAATAACGTGAAAGCAGTAGGGATAACTAACACGCCAATCACAAACTCGCGAATGGTGCGGCCACGTGAAATACGCGCAATAAAAAGCCCAACAAAAGGTGCCCATGCTAACCACCAGCCCCAATAAAAAATGGTCCAACCGCCAATCCAATCAGTTTTATCGTAGGCAAATAAGTTAAAGGTATTACGCACAATATCAGACAGATATGCCCCAGTATTTTGCACATAAGCAGCAAGCAAAAACACGGTGGGCCCTAAAATCAAAATGAATAACAATAATGCAATAGCCAGAATCATATTCAATTCTGACAATCGACGAATGCCTTTATCTAATCCAGTAGCCACTGAGACAATTGCAACTGCGATAATGCCAATCATCAAATAAATTTGTACTGGTACCGACTCTTCTAGGTCAAATAAATAATTTAGCCCTGAGTTAATCTGTGCTGCTCCCAAGCCAAGGGATGTAGCGATACCAAAGACGGTACTCACCACAGCAAGAATATCCACTGTATGACCTGCCCAACCATAAATTCGGTCGCCAATCATCGGGTACAAAGCTGAACGTAATGTAAGGGGTAAATTCAGCCTAAAACTAAAATAGGCCAATATTAATCCCACCACCGCATAGATTGCCCAAGCATGTAAGCCCCAGTGGAAAAAGGTCATTTTCATCGCTTCGCGCACGGCTTCGGTTGTACCTTGGGTGGCCGTTGGCGGTGACAAAAAGTGCATAACAGGTTCGGCTACACCAAAAAACATTAAGCCAATACCCATTCCAGCTGCGAACAACATTGAGAGCCAAGTAGGCAAAGAAAAGTCTGGCTTACAGTGATCAGGACCAAGCCGGACTTCGCCAAAACTAGAGAAACCGACATACAGTACAGTGATTAGAATGATCGCTACCGACACCACATAAAACCAACTACCGTTTTCAATAATGGTGCTTTGTAATTCAGTAAAAAACACATCAGCAGTTTGTGGCGCTATCAGAGCAAATAAAACTAAAACAAGAATGGATAATGAAGAAAGGTAAAAAACGGGACGATTGAGGTGTTGGTCTATTCGAGTTAAAGCCACGTAGGTAAGCCTGTATATCTGTTTATTGAGCCGCAATATAACCTATCCAATGGCTCTTTTAAACTCGAATTATATTTAGAATGCTACGCATTTAATTATCCACAAATTCGACTAAAGTCCTATGAAACACTTTAGGAATCAATATCTGAGTCTGATATACTGTTCAACGACACACTAATAAAAATTCGTATTGAAATTAAATATTGTATACATCGGGTCGAATAAAAATATTCCCCTAGCAGTGTATGCAAAAGCCAAAAAGGTTCTTATTACATGAACAGAACAAAAATAAGTTGTGCCATAGTCACAGCACTCGCTTTAAATCCAGCGATAGCACAAGAGAAAACTGCAAAAGCACAAATTGAAACCATTCAAGTTACCGCCACCAAAAGAACCGAATCGATACAGGATGTACCTGTTTCTGTTTCTGCTTTAAACGGCGAAGCGTTAGAAAATCTTGGTGTTGAGAGTTTTAGCGATTACGTAGAATTTCTACCGAACGTTGTTTTCCAAGGCACAGGCCCTGGTCAAAATGAGATTTATATTCGTGGCGCAGCCACCTCACAAACCAATATCGCGGTATCTTCGGTCCAAGCATTACAACCTTCTGTTGCGTTTTACCTAGATGAACAACCGGTTTCAATGCAAGGCAGAAACTTAGACGTTTACGCCGCTGATATGCAGCGTGTAGAAGTATTACCAGGTCCACAAGGTACTTTGTTTGGAGCAAGTTCACAGTCAGGCACAGTTCGCATGATCACTAAAAAACCTGATCACACAGGTTTTTCTGCTGGTTTAGATGTGAATATTGGCAGTACTAAAGGCGGCGAAATGAGCAATGCCGTTGAAGCTTTTATGAACTTTACGCCTACTGATGAGTTAGCACTTCGCGTAGTGGCTTACAATGACAAAAAGGGTGGATGGATTGACAATATCCTGAATGAACCTGGTCAAGGTGGCTATATAGGCAGTGCCGTTGTTATTGATAGAATTTCTGGTGGCGTGTTAAGCGATCCACTAAATACCCCTGTTGTGCCACCTAAAAATGACAGCTTAGTAGAAGATGATACTAACGATGCAATTTATGCCGGTGTTAGATTTGGCATGTCATATTTGATCAATGACGATTGGTCGTTGTTGGTACAACATACTGCTCAGTCTCTAGAAACAGAAGGCGTGTTTGCTTACGATCCTAACCTTGAAGGTGAAAGTTCGGTTAACCGTTTTATTCCTGAAGACAATGATGATGAGTTTGGACTGACTACTTGGACCTTAGAAGGCCGATTAGACAAGCTTGAAGTGGTTTACACAGGTGGTTACTTAGACCGTGAAATCAGCTCTACTATCGACTACACCGGTTATACCAACGGTGGTTTATTTGCAGCTTATTATGTTTGTAACCATTATGAAGCGGCAACACCTGCTGATGAACGCTGTATTGACCCAACTAAATACTATAAAGAACAAACAGATACTTCACGTGTCACACACGAACTAAGATTTAATACCGATGCAGATAACGCATGGCGTGTTACAGCTGGTGTTTTCTACGACGATCAAGAACTTTCGACAGTAGGTAAATTCCAAATTGCTAATACAGAATTAGGTTTTTTCACTGACTTAGGCAGAACACTAGTAGGTACCGAAGGTATTAACTCTAACGGCGGACCGTTCGAATCAGAAGTCAGTTTTGTTAACGATGTAACCCATACAATTGAACAAATCGCCGTATTTGGTCAGGCTGAATACGATATCACCGATAAGCTAACAGCTACATTAGGCGCTCGTTGGTATCAAATTGACGACACGTTTAAAGGCTCTACTACAACAGTTGATGTTAGCCGCAGAATTCGTGCATTTGGTACTCTAGACGCTTCAGAACTAGCCGCAGTAGGTGAAGATCCAGCGTTAATTCAACAAGCTATCGCAAGTGGCCAATTGGACGTAAGCTTATTAGACAGCGACGGCACATTAACCGTAGACGATACTATTTTTAAAGCCTCGTTAGACTATAAAGTGAATGACGACATATTGTTGTTTACCACTTATTCTGAAGGATTCAGACCACCGGTGACTAACCGTGTTGGTGGTGGCCTTGCAACCAACCAAAATGGCGCATTTGATGGTTTCAGAATACCCGTTTACTCTACTACCGATAGCCTAGATAACTTCGAGTTTGGTGTAAAAGGTGACTTCTTAGACGGCATTTTACGTGTAAACGCTACAGCTTATTACTCTGAAATCACTGACTTACAAACGTCACGTTTTGACCCGACTAACATCAGCTTTTTAGTATTTACCGATAACGTAGGTGATGCTGAGATAAGAGGCTTAGATGCTGATATCACATGGTTAGCGTCAGACAACTTAGTTATCAACGCAGCCTTTAGTTTACTCGATACAGAACTGACTCGTGTTAATGCAGAGCTAGCTGGTATTGCGCCAGGAGTAGGCGCTCAACTGCCTTACTCAGCTGAATTTTCGGGTAATATCCGTGCACGTTATTATTTCGAGCTTGATGACGGTTATGAAGGTTATTTCAATGCATCAGTTAGCTACACGGGCGACCGCTTAGCTGGTATGTCTATGGACGCATTTGTGACCGAAGACGCCACTCGTTTGGTATATGGTACAGGCTCAGGTTTGCCTATCCAAAAAGAAGCGGCTACCTATTCAGGTGTGACTTATGCTGATTCTAATGGCAATACATTCCAAGGTGGACGTTACATTCAAGAGAGCTACGCAATTGCCAATGTCTCTGTTGGAATAACCAAAGACGATTGGAAAGTAGAATTTTATATAGATAACCTAACTGACGAAAGTGCGGTGCTTTATATAGATACTCAACAATTTACGCCTAAGGTTGTAACTAACCGTCCTCGTACATTAGGCTTGAGACTGTCTTACGATTTCGAATAAGATTGGCTTAAGGTAACTTATAAAGGCAAGCTTTTAGCTTGCCTTTATTTTTATGTATTGAAAAAACACTCAGCAACCACAATTTGCTAGTAATAATAATTAAATCATCTGGAGGTAACACGTGGTAGAAAACGTCAACCAACATGGCATTAAGATTGACGATATCAAACGTGCTCTACAATCAGGCGATATCAACAGCGCCATCTCACTTTCACAGCAGGTGTTAGATAATCAAGATTCCCCTGAACAACAAATAGAGGCTTTGTATTTACTGGCTGTCGCTCAGCGCACCAAAGGGCTAATTAATGAGGCTACTGAAACAGTAAATAAGCTGATTACTACCGACCCCAACCACGCACGTGCCCATCAAGAAAACGGTTACCTTGCAATCAGTACAGGCAACATCCCAAATGCAGCCACTGCCTTTGCTAGAGCCACTAGGCTCAATCCAGCGTTATTGTCTAGCTGGCAAAAGTTAGCTCCGCTTTACCATGAATTAAACCATGTAGAAGGCGAGCGATTTGCCACTCAACGGATTGCATACCTGACTCAATTACCTGTTGAAATTCGTGGTGCTCGGGATCTCATGTATGAAGGGAAATTAGCCATAGCTGACACTGTTTGTCGGCGTTTTTTGCAAAAACACAATCATCACGTCGAAGCCATGTTGCTATTGGCTGAAGTGGGTATCAAATTAAAACTCTACCACAAAGCCGAATTTTTATTAGAAAGCTGCGTTGAAATACACCCTAAACATGAAGCCGCAAGAGCAGAGTATGTTCAATTGTTAGCTAAATTGGGCAAGTTTAGCCAAGCCAAACAACAGGCCGATGTTTTGCTAAACGAAAATCCTGATAATCACCATTATTTAGCGGCAAAAGCTAGCGCTATGGTGGGCATAGGTGAAGTTGACCAAGCCATAACTCTATATCAGCAAATACTCAGTGAGCGTAACGACTTGCCCGGTATACAGTTATTACTTGGGCACGCATACAAAGCTAATGGCAACATTGAACAGGCAGTGGCCTCATACCAACAAGCATATAAAATTCGCCCTGACTTTGGCGATGCATTCTGGAGTTTGGCGAATACTAAAACTTATCGATTTACCGATGACGAATTAGCCTTGATGCAGTCGCAACTGGATAAAGTTGATATTGAACAAGACGACAAAGCACACCTTGAGTTTGCACTGGCTAAGACCTACGAAGACCGCAAACAATATGACAGCGCTTTTGATCATTACCAAAGCGGTAATGCTTTAAAAAACCAACGCAACCAGTATTCACAATCCAAGTTAGACGAACAAATTGCAGCGCAAAAATCAGTCTTTACTAAAGACTATTTCAAATCCCATCAAGGTGTAGGTGATCCATCCCCTGATCCCATTTTTATTGTTGGGCTGCCTAGAGCGGGTTCAACTTTACTTGAGCAAATACTGGCTTCTCATTCACAAGTAGATGGCACTATGGAGTTACATAATGTTCTAGGATTAGCAGCAAGATTAAGCGGCAACAAAAGTGGTTATCCAGAGGTTGTAACTGAAATAGAATCTGAATATTTAGCACGTTTTGGCAAACAGTTTATCGAAGACACTCGCTACTACCGCCAAGGCGCTCCGTTTTTTATAGATAAAATGCCAAATAACTTTATGCATATTGGCCTGATCAAAAGCATGTTACCTAATGCCAAAATAATCGATGCCAGACGAGATCCCATAGCCTGTTGTTTTAGTGGTTACAAACAATTATTTGCTGAAGGGCAAGAATTTAGCTACGACCTAGACAACCTGATCCACTATTATCAATCGTACCAGTCACTGATGACACACTGGGATACTGTGTTACCCGGTTTTGTTCTAAGAGTACAACACGAAGACGTTATCGATGATTTAGAAACCGAGGTCAGGCGTATTCTAGATTTTTGCCAATTACCCTTTGAAGCATCCTGTTTGCAATTTTATAATACCAAACGCACAATCAAAACGCCCAGCTCAGAGCAGGTTCGACAGCCGATTAATTCTGCAGCAAGAGAACAGTGGAAAAATTTTGAGGCCCATCTCAGCCCATTACTAAAGGCTTTTAAATGAGCTTTAGATAAAAATCTGGTTCGAATAATAGAATATTATGTGTCAATCTAGACCTGTATCTATTGGTTAATAATCTAAGGAAATATATGAATAACAAACTGTTTGGCATTGTTCTTATTGTTGTAGGGCTTGCTTTAGCTATTTGGGGATATAATGTTTTTGACTCAGCAAGCTCTCAAATCAGTCGAGCATTTAATGGAGACACGCCTATTGAAGCTTGGTTAGGCATGGCTGGCGGTGTTATTTGTATTGCTGTTGGCATTTCAAAAGTAAGATAGTTGTTGGACTCTGGGCAGTACTGACACATACAAAGTATGTATTAAGTTTAAGAATCACTCGCCCTATTCTCACTATTAGTCTCAAGCAAAATATGCAATTATCTGCGCGTTAATTTCTCCCCCATTAAATGAAATATAAAAATGAAATATAAAATAACCTGCCTATTCCTTTTGGCTTGTACGTTCGGTATTAGTAACAACCTATCTGCACATGTAGCAGATAATAACTCTAACTTTCAGGTTCAGTATCAAAAGTTTGTTTTAGACAATGGATTAGAAGTGGTATTTCACATTGACCGTTCAGATCCTGTTGTGGCGGTTAACCTAACCGCGCATGTAGGCTCCGCTCGCGAAACTGCAGGGCGCACGGGTTTTGCCCATATGTTTGAGCATTTATTATTTCTTGAATCAGAAAACTTAGGCAAAGGCGGGTTAGATAAACTATCAGCAAGGATTGGAGGTTCTGGGGCTAACGGCTCAACAACAAGAGATAGAACCAATTATTTACAAACTGTGCCAAAAGATGCATTAGAAAAAATGATTTGGGCCGAAGCTGATAAGCTAGGTTGGTTTATTAATACTGTGACTGCTGCTGTTTTGGAAAAAGAGAAACAGGTTGTCAAAAACGAAAAACGCCAAAGCAGTGACAACGCCCCTTATGGTCATAACTGGCTTGTGATTGATCAAAACCTGTATCCACAAGACCATCCCTATCATTGGCAGGTAATTGGCTCTCTTGCAGATTTGCAAGCCGCAACGTTAGACGATGTAAAACAATTTTTTCAACGATGGTATGTGCCAAATAATGTCACATTGACGCTTGCTGGTGACTTTGACCCCATACAGGCCAGACAATGGGTAGAAAAATATTTTTCGGAAATCAAAGCCGGTGACAAAATCACCCAGCTTAAGAAACGCTCCGCTGGGCTAAGTGAAACAAAAAAACGTTACCATGAAGATAACTTTGCCAATCTGCCGCAGATTACTCGTACCTACCCCACAGTAGAGAAATATCATGCCGACTCATATGCATTAAACGTATTATTTGACTACCTTGCAAATGGCAAATCTGCACCACTTTATAAAGTGTTAGTTGAGGATAAAAAGTTAGTTCCAAGTGCCGACATGTACCATCAAACAAGTGAGCTTGCAGGCCAAGTATATTTAATCGCCAGAGCTTATGCTGGTGTAGATTTAGACGATGTAAACAAAGGCATTGACCTAGCTTTTGAGCAGTTTGAAAAAAACGGCATCTCAGAGCAAGATCTAAAACGTATTCTGGCCACCCAAGAAACCAATTTTTATAATCAACTTTCTAGTGTGTTGGGCAAAGGAGCACAACTGGCGTTTTACAATATATACACGGGTGATCCCGGTTACGCTGAAAAAGAAATTGAAGCTATTCTTAAGGTCACTACTAAAGATGTAAAAAACGCATATGACAAATACATCAAAAACAAACATCACATAGTCACCAGCTTTGTACCCAAAGGTAAACTTAAGCTCGCAGTCCAAGGTTCAACCAAAGCTAAGGTAACCGAAGAACTCGTTGTTCAGGGCGCTGAAAAACAAGTCGACCCTAATGTTGCCGCTACATACACAAAAACCCCCTCATCATTTGACCGTGCAAAAGAGCCAGTATATGGCGAATCAGCCGAAGCGATCGTGCCTGACATTTGGCAGGCAAAACTTGATGGCACTCAAATACTGGGAATTGAAGTCGATGAAGTGCCTCTTGTTAACGTAGAAATAGTCATAGACGGTGGGCAATTATTAGAACCAATAGATAAAGTAGGTATGGCCAACATACTCGCGCAAATGCTCACTAGTGGCACCAAAACTAAAACACCAGAAGCCCTAGAGAACGCCATTAAACAACTCGGCGCATCAATTGAAGTTACGGCCAATAGAGAAGACATTCGTATAAGCGTTAACACTTTGGCAAAAAACTATGTTCAAGCTATGGATTTAGTCGCAGAAATACTCCTAGAGCCCCGTTGGGATAAAAAAGAATTTACGCTAATAAAACAACAAACTATCTCACTGATTCGTCAGCAAGAGGCCAGCCCCAGAAGTGTTGCTGACAATACATTTAGCGAACTTATCTATGGCGAAGATAATATTCGCTCTAAAAATATATTGGGCAATAATCATTCGGTCGAAACAATCACCTTAGATGATGTAAAGGCCTTTTATCAAAGGAATTTATCTCCTAACCTCGCCCGAATACATATTGTTGGCGCAATTGATAAAAGTGCTGCAATAGCCTCTTTGTCAGAATTAAAAGCAAACTGGCCAGCGTCTAAAGTAACGGTTCCAAACATTACAACTTCTAAGCAGCCAGAACAAAGCAAAGTATATTTTTACGATGTACCTGGCGCCAAACAAACAGTTGTGAATATTGGTTATCCAGCGCTAGCTGCTACAGACAAAGATTTCTACCCCGCGACTATAATGAATTACATTCTTGGCGGTGGTAGTTTTGCTTCTCAACTAACCCAACAATTACGTGAAGGAAAAGGGTATACCTATGGCATTTATTCCCGTTTCACTGGCACCAAAGACCCCGGTACCTTCAGAATTTTCAGTCAAGTTCGTTCTAACGTCACTTTAGAATCTGCTGAGTTAATCAAAGAAATTCTAGCCAATTATGCAAAGAATTATTCTGCACAGGATTTAGCCACCAGCAAAAGCTTTTTAATAAAAAGCAACGCCAGAGCATTCGAAACAGCCAATGCAAAGCTGGGGTTATTAAATGACATCAGCAAATACAACTGGCCGAAAGATTATGTTAAGCAGCGTGAGCAAATCGTTAAAAACATCGAAGTAAAAGACGTGAAAGCTTTAGCAGACAAGTATTTAAAGCCCAATCAAATGATCTGGTTTTTTGCAGGTGACGCCAACACTCAATTACAACGCATGCAACAGCTTGGCTTTGGCGAGCCGGTTTTGTTAAATCCAGCTAAAGCTCAGTAATATTTACATTAAAGTTTTTTATGTAGCCTAGTGATGGGATTATATTCCATCACTCAAATTGGCTTTTGTGAGTGTAGTGATGATACCAATCCCCATGAATAAGGTGACAGTCAAGAAAATTGAAATACCGATAACTTGACCTAAATCCAACTGTTCTATCTGCCATATCAAAGGTTTACCCTAAAAACAAAAAACGCCAATTTAGGCGTTCATTGTTTTTAGACTGCCGGAAATAATGACAAAGCTTATTAATCAATCACTCTAAACTCTATGGAGCTTGGATACTGATCACTGTGATAAAGCTTATGTTGCGCCTTAACGTAATCTTCTGCTTTGGCGTTAAAGATATTATCGACGTATTTTTGTGGGTTCATATCCATAAACGGAAACATGCTGCTTTGCACCTGAATTTGTAACTTATGCCCACGTTTAATAGTGTGCAATACATCATATAATTCAAATTTAACCAACGTGGGTTTGTTAGGCTCAAAAGGCTCGGGCGTGCTCATACTGTTTCTGAAACGTCCGCGAATAATCCCCCAGCGCACTAGCTCATGACGGTTGCCTGTGGTTTTATCTACTTTATTACTGGTTTCATCTACGCCTGGAAACACATCAACTAGTTTAACCACAAAGTCGCCAGCGCTTTGATCAGTGGAAACCCACAAATTGATATCAATGGCCCCTGCGATAGTTTGGTCTTCAGTGGCCACTTCAGAATTGAACACTAGCACATCAGTACGACGGGCGGTAAAACGTTGATCTTCTGCCATATAAGGACGATCCCAGCCGCGACTCACTTTATCTGAGTGGGGCACGGGTTTGTTTGGATCGCTGATATAATCACTAGAACCATCGTTAGATTCTTTTTTATCTAGCAGTTTTTCATCCGCTCCCATATACAACACCACATCTTTACCTTGATCCCAGCACGTACCGAATTCAAAATCTACATACAAGAAATGTATGACAATAGTCCCCTTATGTTAAACGTCTGCTTTGTCGGCAGGCTAATGGAATGGTCGCCTCCCTTCCCAAACTAAAAACGTAATGGCAAAGTAGTGAGGCAGTTTCTCATCAACT
>NZ_CAJWCF010000068.1 GCF_913020055.1 uncultured Paraglaciecola sp.
TGATGAGAAACTGCCTCACTACTTTGCCATTACGTTTTTAGTTTGGGAAGGGAGGCGACCATTCCATTAGCCTGCCGGCAATAGAGCCTTTTGCGCTGCCTGGAAAACTACGGTTAAGATCCCTTCTATCGGGTAAGTAGCGACTCTGATTTAACACCCCATAACCATTTACAATAGGAACAGCAATAAGGGTACCTTTTAGAGACTTTAACGACTTATTTTTGAGTAAACGATTGACGATTTCAATGCCGTTTAATTCATCACCATGCACCGCACCGCTTACAAACATGGTTGGGCCATCACGTTTTCCGCGCTGAACATGTACTGGCATTGACATTCTGGTATCGGTATACAAAGGTGGCATAGGTAATTCAATGCGTTTGGTTTCACCTTTTTTGATAGTCACACCACCAATTTCAAGTTCTTACATTTTTCTTTTTCTCTCGTCTTATTGAATTAGTGTGTCTATACGCCAGTGTTATGTGCTGGAAACACTTTTTCTATTACTCTGACCAGGTTACTGCTAGCGCGCCTTTGTTGATATTAAGCAGTCTGGCAATAGTGTTTATAGACGAGAGGTTAAAATCAAAAGTCACAAATTATATTTTTTTGTGACTTTTTTGATGATGTCGTCGTCAATAGTCGTTCAAATGATTTAGATGAATTGCGAAATAAAGGAACCTCTTATGTCAGAACCATTATCAGATATGATCGAAGAGGTCATTCATCACTCAGATTTGAGTGATGGAAAAAGTGCTGTTTCTTCGATCATTGCACAAGCCGATGAAACTGAAATGGCGCTATTGCTTGAATCATTGCCTATCGATGAAAGGGTTGCGCTTTGGCAAACCATTCCTGAACACAAAAAGCTCGATGTGTTAATAGCAATGCGTGGTGATCCTCGGGAAGTGATCATTAACGCTACCCAGCCTGAGCAATGGGACATGCTTTTTGTTGATATCGAAGCTGAAGACTTACTCGAATTAACCGATTCTTTGCCACAAGAGTTGGTAGAACGTGCCTTTTCTGCCATGGATAGGATCCAGAAGAGTTACTTTGAGCAAGCGAATGAGTACCTTGAAGATCAAATAGGGCATTGGGTTTCTCATGATTTCTTAGTTTTGCCGATCAATGCCAAAGTGCGTGATGGCATAAGACTCATCCGCAGAGAAATGCCTAGGCACACTGACGTTATTTTGTTGGTTAATCGATCGGGGCATTTTTCAGAAGCCGTGCCGATAGCTAAAATATATGGCCTGCCAGAACATGTGCCATTGGTTGATATCATGCTTGAAGACTTTCCAGTCATTTCTGCGACAGAGGAATGCGAAGTTGCCTCCAAAGAAGTGCAGTTATCAGGCTATGGAGCTTTACCTGTAGTAGATGAAAGCCAAAAGCTTATTGGCAGAATTGATGTAACAACAGCGTCTGAACTTTTACTCGAATATTATGAAAGGCAGCAGATGGCAGGTGCTGGTATGGATGAAGATGAGGATTTATTTTCACCTGTACGAAAAAGCGCAAAAGGTCGGGCTATTTGGCTGGGGATCAATTTGCTAACTGCGTTTATGGCCAGTGCATTTATAGGCATGTTTGAGGCCACGCTACAGCAAATAGTCGCGCTTGCGGTATTGATGCCCGTAGTGGCCAGTATGGGCGGAATTGCGGGTAGTCAAACGTTGACCCTAATCATTCGCGGTCTTGCACTTAGGCAAGTGACATCTGCAAACGTTGCTGCACTTTTAGCTAAAGAGCTTAGAGTAGGCGCTTTGAATGGTATTATCTGGGCTGTGGTTATTGGTTTGGTAGCCGTAGCCTGGTTTGGCGAACCACTATTGGGTGTAGTTATTGCTATCGCTATTTTGCTGAACATCGTAGCAGCTGCTTTTGCTGGTGTATTTGTGCCAGTTATTCTGGATAAACTTGATATAGATCCTGCGCTTTCTGGTTCGGTAATTTTGACTACAGTCACTGATATTGTTGGTTTTGTTGCATTTTTAGGATTGGGCACATTACTTTTGATATAGGTAATGTGCTTATAGCAGGTACTAATCAGTGAAATTTATTTACTGTTTACAAAGATGAATGGCTTTGTTGTTTATGGTTACGCAATAACTCAGATAACTCTTCACCAGGTATAGGTTTAGACCAGTAATATCCCTGTCCAATATTACAGCCCAGTGCCATTAGCTTTTTAAGGGTGATTTCATCTTCGATGCCTTCGGCCACGGTTTTCAATCCTAGGCTAGCCGCCATATTAATAATCGCCGCTACAAGAGGCTCATCATGTTCAGTCGCACTTAACGAAGTAATAAAGGAACGGTCTATTTTAAGTGTGCTGGCGTTAAAATTGCGTAAATAACCAAGATTTGAATAACCCGTGCCGAAATCGTCAATGGCTATTGTGATGCCTAGTGAGCTTAGCGATTTTAGTTGTTTTTGAATTTGCTCCGTTTCATCAATAAGCAATGACTCTGTTAACTCTAATTCCAGCGCTTGTGGAGGTAAACTTGCGTCAAGTAATGCGCTTTCAACGATGTTCTGCAACTGTCCATCTTTGAATTGTATGACGGATAGATTGACTGCTACTCGCAGGTTTGAAAACCCTTTTTGCCGCTGCTGAGCACAATAAAAACATGCTTGTTGGATTACCCAACGACCTAAATCATTTATTAAACCACTGCTTTCCGCTAACGGAATGAATTGGTCGGGACCTATCATGCTGCCATCGGGTTGTGGCCATCTTAACAATGCTTCTGCAGTAGTAATTTCACCACTGTTCAAATTGACCATAGGCTGATAATAAAGTTTAAACTGCTCTTCAATTAGTGCCGGACGTAATAATTGCAACAATTTGAATTTATCTTCGCTGGTTTTATCTAAACTCTCATCGTAATAGTGATAGGTGTTGCGGCCATCTTGTTTGGCTTGATACATGGCAATGTCTGCTCTGCGGCATAGTTGTTTAAAGCCTGTACCGTCTTTTGGTGCGCAAGCTATGCCTATTGAGGCAGAAATAACTACCTGATTTTGTAATATTTTGAATTCGGTTGCACACTGTTGAATTAAGGTTTCAGCTAATTTGTCTAACTGATTGTGGCCTTCAGTAAATGGTGCAAGTAACAGAAATTCATCACCACCAAAACGAGTAAGATACTGATTCGGTCTTAAAATTTCACTTAACCTTGATGTGAGTTGTTCTAGTAATATATCCCCTGCAGCGTGTCCCAACGCATCGTTGACGGGTTTGAAGTTATCTAAATCGATAAACAGTAAGGCAAGCTTCTGTTGTTTCTGCTCACAGGCCAGTAATGATTGTGAAAATAGTTCTTCACCATAAAATCTATTTGGTAAATTGGTGAGAGGATCGTGATGTGCGAGATGCTGAATTTCGGCTCGGCTTTGTTGTACTTTGGCATTTTCACGCTGTAATGACAGCATCAGGCGTTTAATGTCATGCACTAAGATGTAGACACTGAATCCTGTTACCACAAAAATAACCACAATAAACAGAAGGTGTGACCAACTTAACATCGGAATGTTGGGAGTGACAAAACCTCCCAGTGTTAACCAAGCAATAGACACACAAAGGGTAATTACAAATAATAGAACAGATACAAATAAACCCACTCCGCCTAAAATAGCCGCGAAAACTAGTAAACTAGGGTAGCCAAGGATCGCCAAATCAAACAAACCTGCACCTGTTAGCGCCAGTGCAAATAACATGGCGGCCATAGAGCCTATTAAAGTATATGCTGAGGCCAATACTTTGTGCTTATAAGCAAAACTTAACGCTATTAAAAGAAAAGCTAGACCAGCTGTAAAAATTATAAAAGTAAAGCTTCTCGCTAAAATAAGTATAGCCATTAACCCAAATGCGGTGACTGCACAAATCTGAATCAGCCTGTAACGACGAATTTGGCTGAATACATCTTTTGCTCCAAAATCATTCGCTGCACTGACCTTGGGCTTTTTGTTTGTGACCATCGTGTAACCTTGATATTAGTAATGGGGTACTTTAACGCTTAAAACGATAAAAACCAAACAAGAAATACTCAAGCTTGATTCACTAGGTTGCTGAATAAACTGAACTTTTGTCTAAGAAAATTCACTTTAGTCAATCTGTAACTCTAGCCAATATCATTCGTTTTGATTGGATGTGTTTATTCGAACTATCAGTGAGTTGTCGGGGGCAGCTCGCGATTAAATTTTTTTCCGCCGGCCGGATTTCCTACCTGATGGTAAGTTATGTAAACGTCACCCCGTTAACCTTTCTAATTGAATTTATTTGTTGAGTATGGAGCAGTGTGAATAGTGTTATTCCTATTACCCTCTAAGCTACCTAGTATGGTGCTTGGCAATGTTATTAATGGAGCCTACAAACAAAAATCCGCTAAATACTATTGATGCCTGTTATTATGAATTTCGGTCATCTTCTCTTAAAATGTGTGTTTTATAGGCAATAATTCGCTAACTTCGTCTAAAGTGTCATTCGTAACTGTTGTGCATTGACTTCCTTATACCTAATTGTGTAATACAAAAAATTGGGACATTGGTTCCAATGGATACGAATAAAATGGAGAAGTAGAAGTTATGAAGGGATTGGTTATACAATTTTTTTTCTGTCTGTTGATTGGGGTTTCTGTTACGGCGGAAGCAACATGGTCAACTCCCGACACCAGAACTTCGTTTAATGTAAACGAGAGAAACAATCAAACTGCGTATCCTCATTTTGAACGCATTTCGAAAGTAAAAAAGCCTAAAAAAATTGCTTTAGTTCCAGCAAAACAAGCCAGATCAATATTAAGCTCTGAAAACGATACAACATGCCAAACAGAAGTCGTGGCTACTGGCACATTACCCGAAAAAATCACTGCTATTTCCTTGATGTCTAAAACCTGTATTGCCGACAATATGTGGCAAGACAGTGAATTCACACGCAGTCTCTATACGCAAGAGTTTTTAATGGCACTGGCTGAACAAATCGTTTAAGTATCAGCTACTTATAATGCTCAAGAAACGTCTGGAATACATCAATGGTTAGAAGTACTGCGCGCAAGTTTTGTTGTGGCTGAGAGTGACAAGGATAACTATGAATTAGACTCGAAGGTTTCATCAGTTCGTGAAAGTGTAGCGAGTGCGTTAAAAGCTGTAACTGGTTCACCTGGTTGGTTAGATTCATCTGACTATCACACCGGTGGTATGATGTATGAATGGCTAAGTATTATTTATAATTTGCAACTACAAGCTGAAATGTTTAGCGAACTCACTAAGCTGTTGGACGATATTGATGAACAATTTCCTATGCATAGCGGTTGGTTAAAAAACGTTTGGAATATTTATGATGTTTTTAGTCGCCCTGATGAAAGTTCTAATCTTGAACAGTTAATTTCTGCTGATGAGGCGTTTCTAGTTCGCGCTAAACGTTGGTCATTTGATAGAAGAGCCATTGCAATCGTTGATTATCTGCCACATGCTCCTTTGTATTGGTTATCAAACTTTGGTTTACGTTATGACTTAATTAAGGATGATGCCATCGCTTTCGCAAAAGAAGCATTAACGCATTTTCCAGAGAAAAGTGAATGGTTTATGACTGTCATTTCTGGTTACGAATTTCAGTTAAATTGTTCAGTTATTGAAGAGCAGTATTGTCAGGAGCAATATAAACCATCATTATTAAATGAGATATATCCTCATACCTATAAATTCGACGATGGTCGTTTTGTGGTTCGCACTGGATTAGATGAGTCAGTGGTTCAGAGGCTGTTTAGTGCATCTCAACAAGTAAAAGCACAATTTTTCAGGAAAACCCAAAACACTATACCTGTACCAGGTGACGATACTGAGTTTTTGACTATATTTGTCGCCCATTCATTAGAGCAATATAGCAATTATCAATCTTTTTTGTTTAACCTTCCCAGCGATAATGGTGGGATTTACATTGAGCAAGATGCAACTTTCTATACCTATCAACGCACTGCAAACGACAGCATTTATACGTTAGAAGAACTTTTTCGACATGAGTATGTGCACTACTTGGAAGCCC
The DNA here is from genome assembly GCF_913020055.1 of uncultured Paraglaciecola sp. Classification (GTDB taxonomy): domain Bacteria; phylum Pseudomonadota; class Gammaproteobacteria; order Enterobacterales; family Alteromonadaceae; genus Paraglaciecola. The sequence continues at coordinate 6,047 of NZ_CAJWCF010000068.1, forward strand.
GCTACCAAATACATGGTGAATTTGGTGAAAATCCATTTCATGATAGCCCACATAGATTGTGGGAAGTGGAAGGGTTGGCCGAGTACCTTAGTGGTGCCACACAGCACGAAGGTGTGTTAAAACGCAGTAGTCTTCTTCATTATTTCTCAACTGATGCCAACTCTTGGATGTCTGTAGAAGATATCTTGACGGCTGAGAGCGGGTTCGCCGTTTATCCCTTTGGCATGATGTTTCATAATTATTTAAATGATGAACATCCTAGCCAGCACCAAACCATGTTTAAGTTGATCCGTGAAGATGACATTGAAGGCTACAATAGTTTAATTCAAAGTTGGTTAGAAACTGATTCGCTAGTGTCTGGTTTCCAGGTCTATATGACAAGTTCTATTGCTAACCTATGGCAGTCTCGAGAGCCTATTACTGAGTGGTTACCTTCTGCTAAACAGTCATTAAATTCCTTAGCAGTCGTTCAAGATGCTTATAACCTAGCTTCCGGGAGAAGTTTTTTATGTGAGCTACTTGGTGAATCTTCAGACATTGCTTATGAGTGTACTGCTCCTAGAGCAGTATTCGAAGATGAAATAACACTGCAAGAAAATATGGACTCAGTGCTTAAATCGCTTGTGAATGAATACGGCGTATTGGAGATAACGGATGTGTGTTATCCAAAAGAATTTGAAATAAACCAAGACGGGGTAGTTGCCTCTATTTTGTGTGAAGGTGATCTTGCCTCGGAGTTTGTAGAGAATATGCCTCCATTTGCTGCGGCCGAAGCAGACTTTGCATTATTCGATGGCGAACAAGGTAAATTGAGTGCAAATATTTTTGATCCTGAGTCTGAGTCTACGACCGTAACTTGGCTACAAACTGCGGGGCCTCTAGTCGAAGTTACCTCCGACGAAGGTGCTAAAACTTTAGCGTTTACGGCGCCACGACAAGAAGAGGATACTTTATTAACTTTCAGCGTTGATGTAAGTGACTCGGAACATACCACCAGTGATGAAGTGCGCGTGATGATAATCAACAAGGCTTACCATCCTCCAACAATTGAAAGTTTTGTCGAGATAATGTTTTACCGTTTTGATGAGTTGGAATATGAGTTAGCTATTGATGATTTTTCAGGTGAGCAGTACAGCATATCCTGGCAAGTTACAGATTTTGGGGATAATGCATTGTTACAGGAGAATCATGTCTCTATCGTAGGGCAACGCCTTGTTTTAGCATCCAACATATTGGAAGACCTCAGCAGCGAAATCGCTAAACCAGGAGGACTCGACATCGAGATTGAAGTCACTCTGGATGATGGTATTGCTACTTCTAACGGCATAGTCAGAATTAATCTAAACAATGAAAGCTTGCCAGATTTTGGTAGTTCTATTGAAGGCATAGAGCCTATTTTTGACCTTGAGTTTAAAAGTAACGAAACTATCTCAGTATCTTTAGGTGCGACCAGCACATTGAATGAAATACTCACCTATGAATGGCAGCAAATTAACCTAGATGATACTGAAACCGTTGATTTAGATTTAGGCACTTTAGAAGGTGCAACTCAACAGTTTGATATCTCTGAGATTGATGCACAAAGTTATGAGGCAACTGGAAGGATTGTTTTGCAATTTAGCGTTGTTATTAGAGATTCTCAAAGCCAAAAAACTGTTTCAGTCCGCCTTTACATTAATCAGTCCGAAACGGCAGTTGAGTCAGTACCAGTCACGCCAGCTGTTTCAGGATCTCCAGGTGGTGGAGGTAGTATCAACTTCTCAATGCTTTTATTTTTGTGCGCTTTAGGCGGAATTGCTAGAAGGCGAACTTCCAGATAACTGCTTTGGTAAAGAGCAATATTTACTTGGTTTGGCAAGGGCGCTCGAAGGGCACAAAGCAATGGTTCGGCTTTGCAGTATTTTGAGTTCGGCATCAAGTCGTTGTTTCGAACGATAGTTTTCAACAGGCTCCTTCCAGCTTCGGTTACCCTGATCTGTTGTGCCATTGTCAATATGCTCGAAAATTCTCAGCACCACTTCGGCATCGCTTAATAGTTGATTTTATCGCTTTCATTAGAATCTAAGGTTGTAAGCAAAAAATTTTATTGAAAGCTGATAAGAATATTACTGGGGATTTGTTTAGGTTCACATCAGGGAAGTGTTAACTTACAGACCTTAAAATCTGCTATACCGTATCAATCCGTAATTTAATGTCAATCCGCTAAAATAACATGATTAAGGGGCTGGTTATGACTTCAACTAAAAAGACAGGATATTTCATTTATTCTCTGATTTGTTATGGGGCAGGGATTGCGTCTCTTATTTACTTTATTTTGTTCGTTAGCGATGTTTGGTTATTAAATACGGTCAATACAATATTGCCATCCCCATCCTTTGCTTATGTCATTATGATGAATACTCTTGCACTTATACTCTTTGGCATGCAGCACAGCGTGATGGCAAGACCCGCCTTTAAACGCTGGTTTACCGGTTTTATTGACCCCAGTGTCGAACGTTCGACCTATGTGCTTGCGACTGCTCTAGTCATTGCTGGCATGTGTCATTTATGGATCCCCTTTGGTTCTGTCATCTGGCAAGTCGAGTCTGAAATAGGTGTATACATAATCCGAGGAATCGCAGTTTTTGGATGGGTATTTCTATTTTTAGCCACGTTTATGATTAATCATTTTGAATTATTTGGATTACGACAAACGTTAGACCCATTGCAAGGTAAGTCTGCCCCAGCGGCTACATTTAAAGTTTCAGGGTTTTATAAGATAGTACGCCATCCTATTCAGACGGGTGTACTCATTGGCATTTGGGCTGTACCGGTATCAACAGTCAGCCACATTGCTTTTGCCAGCGGTATTACGGTTTATATTTTTGTAGGTTTGTATTTTGAAGAAAAAGACCTGATCCAAGAATTTGGTGAATCATACCTAGATTATATGCAGCGAGTTAAAAGAGTGATTCCATTTATTGTATAGAAGTAAAAAGGGCATACAATGAAACAATACTTATCCTGAATTCAGGTTACTTAGGGTTTGCCTAGGATATCGACATTATTTAGCTCAATAACAAGGATTTATCCCAGTTTTGCCAGAAACACCCACCGAAAAATCTGCAGTCGCCAAATTCGCTTTAATTATTGTCTGTTTAGGTTCAATTATCGTTCCCATTGGCATGGCCTCAGTCAATATCGCTATTCCTGACTTAGCAGCTGATTTGCAAGCCAATGCCACAATGGTTTCTTGGCTACCCACACTGTTTATTTTAAGCAGTGTGATATTTATGCTACCTGCTGGCAAGCTGGCGGACAACTATGGAAGAAAGCGGATTTACGCATATGGTCTGGCCTTAAATGCATTTTCCTCCTTTATGTGCGGACTGGGCACTACCATTGAGTGGGTATTGTTTTGGCGGTTTGTTCAGGGCGCGGCAGCAGCCATGATTTTTGGCACTGGAGTAGCCATTATTACTTCTGTGACCCCGTCTCAAAAACGAGGTGCGGCTCTGGGTATAACGGCAGCATGTGTATACGTGGGGCTAACCGTTGCACCAGCAGCAGGTGGTTGGCTAACCGAACTCTGGGGTTGGCGTTCGGTGTTTTTCTTTCAGGTACCTATTGTTATTGCACTTTTAGTATTGATTAAAATGCGCTTGTCAGGTGAATGGAAGAACGAGCAGAAAACCAAATATGATTGGTGGGGCACAGGTATATTTGCGGTGTTTTCATGTTCCTTAGTATATGGACTGAGCATATTGCCGAGTATATTTGGGGTCATGGTGCTTGCACTGTCGGCTATCAGTTTAGGATTGTTTATTTTGCATCAGAGTCGAAGTCGACGACCACTTATTCGAGTACAAATGTTTCGGGAAAGTCGGGTTTTTTCTATGTCATTAAGTACGTCGCTTTTGATGTATGCCAGTAATTTCCCATTGGTATTTCTGATGAGTTTGTATTTACAGTATGTAAAAGATCTAAGTCCTTCTCATGCGGGACAGGTTATCTTAGTTCAGGCGCTGTCTATGGCTATCATGGCTCCATTGTCTGGCAAGTTGGCAGATAGATTTCAGCCACGGTTGGTGGCGACCTTAGGTTGTGTAATTGTTGCTTGCGGATTGTTAGTGCTGAGTATGATGAATATGCAAACGAGTGTGACTTATATAGCTTGTTCTTTATTATTGATTGGGGTGGGTTTTGGTTTGTTTTCTACGCCAAATAATAACGCCATTATGGGAGGGGTAAAGCCTAGCGAAGTAGGGGTGGCGTCAGCATCGATGAATCTGTCACGTACCATTGGAAATCTGTTTGGCATGAGTCTGGTCAACCTAATGGTGCATTATTATTTAGGTGACGCACAATTCACACAACAGCAAAATCCAGAGTTGATACATACGGTTGAAATGGCCTTGAAAATGTCTTTGGCATTTGTGGTAGTTGCCTGTGTTATATCGGCTTTTCGTGGTATATCGAGTGCAGACTAGTTCAGCATTTACGTTCTTTAATAGATAGCTTGATTTCACATTGATTGTTGCATCAATTGAATAGGCCAGGCATAAAGAAAATTCAAATATGTTTAAAAGTGATTTGGATCAATATCTATAAGAAATTTCCCAATACAATGCAGTTTCTGGATAAAAATCACCAATAGGGTTAAGCACCAATGAACATAGAAAAACATACTTTAGTTAATGATTTTCCCGATCATCAGCACACTATTCGTCACCTTAAAATGAACGACAATCACTTCGCAAAATTATTTGATGAATACCATGAATTAGCAGGTGAAATACACAAACTTGAAGAAAGCAATCAACCAGTAGCTGACGAGTATTTCGAGTCACTAAAAATTCGTCGAGTTCATCTGAAAGATCAATTGTTTAGCCTAGTGGTTAAAAAAGAAAAAGCGCTTTAAGTATTTTGTAAGGTGTTTCCTCCGTGTCTGCTATTACCTGCGGTAGACATGGGAGAAACTGCTAATTAGTAAATCCATTCATCTTTTGCTATCCCTTTTTCCTTTAACCTTAAATAAACCATATAACAAAGAATAATGTGGCAGATACTTCCTGTACTCTTATTAAATAGAGTTATAAATATTTGGAGTAACACATGAGCTTAATAACTGACGACCCAAGAATAGATCCACGTATTAAGGCCGTTTTTGGCTCAGTGGTTATGAGTGGTGCACGGAATATAGAAAGTCGAGATGCAGCGCTAGAGTCAGCAAATTCAGAAAAAGCAATTGCGGTAAGACAGATGATGGCAGGCTTTGTTAAACAATGTGATGCTGAAGAAATTGCGCCGTCTGATGGTTTGATTATCACAACCAAAACCTTTACCTCTGAACCTAACGGTAACAGCATAAAAATCCAGTATATTCGTCCTGATAACGCTGATGTTTTACCCTGCGTTTACTATATCCATGGAGGCGGTATGGCGACAATGTCTTGTTATGACAGTAACTATAAAGCTTGGGGCAGGATAATGGCCGCTCAAGGTGTTACAGTTGCTATGGTGGACTTTCGAAACGCCTTAGTGCCTTCATCTGCAGCCGAGGTTGCACCGTATCCAGCAGGTCTGAATGATTGCCTCTCAGGTTTAAAATGGATCAGTGCGAATAGCGAGGCACTTTTGATCGATCCCTCACAAATTATAATCTCTGGAGACAGTGGGGGAGGAAATTTGGCTATAGCCACAGCTATGCGTTTGAAACAAGAAGGGCAAATCGGATTAATAAAAGGTATCTACGCCCTTTGCCCCTACATTGCAGGGCAGTGGCCTTTGCCTGAAAATCCGTCTTCGATTGAAAATAACGGAATTTTACTTGATCTGCACCACAACCAAGGTGCAATGATTTACGGCATTGAAGAATTCAATAAAGGTAACCCTTTGGCTTGGCCTGGGTTTTCCACCGAAGAAGATGTGCGCGGGTTTGTTCCTACCATGATCAGCGTGAATGAGTGCGACCCACTGCGTGACGAAGGTATCAACTTTTATAGACTGTTAATGCGAGCGGGCGTCAACGCAAGCTGCCGACAAGTAATGGGAACCATTCATGCCATTGAAGTATTCCCTATGGCCTGTCCTGATATTAGTCGAGAGACAGCCTCAAGCATTGCACATTTTTGTTTTAGGTAACGATTACTTTGCCTTAGCTACAAGCAGCAAACTAAAATAGCTTTAAGTCAAACCTCTGTAACTTACGATAAAGAGTACGAGTGCTCACATATAGAAGCGAAGCGAGTTCATCTGGAGTGCCAGTGAATTCGTTACAAAGCTTGGTTAGATAGGCGCGTTCAACTTCATCCAAAGAACGTATGTTGTCGTGAGGTAATTCACTATTGGCTGATTGCCTGACGACATCAGGCAAATCATTGGTGTGGATAGTGTCATCGTTAGCCAACAAAGCTGATTGTTCTATGATGCTTATTAGCTCTCTAATATTACCTGGAAATGTATAGCCACATAATTTACTGAGAGCATTTTCGGAAAATCTTTTGTTTTGGTGTTCTGAGTGTTTTAAAAAATGGCTGACAAGTTCAGGGATATCCTTAGCACGCTCTTTTAGTGACGGCAACATAATCGGAAACCCTGCAATTCGATAATATAAGTCTTGTCTGAATTGACCTTTTTCGACTAAATCCAATAAATTTTTGTGGGTGGCGCAAACTAGGCGAAAATCAGAGCGCTTTTGTTTTAGTCCTCCGACTGCTCTAAAGCTTTGAGTCTCGAGTAATCGTAATAGTTTTACCTGCATGTTCAGAGGCACATCGCCAATCTCATCAAAGAAAACAGTGCCACTGTTGGCTACTTCGATTAGGCCTTTTTTACTGTTTGTGGCCCCGGTAAAGGCTCCTTTTTCATATCCAAAGAGTTCACTTTCAAACAAGCTTTCGCTTAAACCTGTGCATTCAATCACTACAAAGGGTTTTTCGTTACGTGGGCTAGCGTCATGAATAGCCTGAGCAACTAACTCTTTGCCTGTACCTGTTTCTCCTTGTAGTAAAACGGAAATTTTAGATTTTGCTGCTCGATTAATTTTATTGATCATTGATTTAAATGCAGAAGAACTACCGATCATTTTTCCTTTTTCAGATTCTGAAGAGGCATAGTTAATTTTATCTAGTATTTCCAAAAATCCAAGCGTGATCCCATCTTCATCGATTATAGGTTTCATTAAAATGTCACAGTAGGATTTACCTTCACCAGTGGCGTGAATATGCACCACACTAACGGTTCGTTTTGATGAAATACATTGTTGAAGTGGGCAATCTTCACCGTAATTATCACAGGGCTTTGGATTCTTATGAGAAATTTCATGACACTTGCTTTGATCCACTGTGACTTCGGTTTTGTAGGTGTCCTTATAAGCTTGGTTGACGGCCTGGATAATATAGTCGGGGGTGATAAAAATAGTGGGTTTGTCGATGGCGTTGATCATCGATTGTATAACTTGGTTATTTAACCTTGGCTGCTTAATTGTCATAAATGACACTCATTACTCCATTACTTGTCAAAAATGTCATGAAAAGTTATGTTTTTCAAACATTTTAAGCAAAAATTGTCTCAAGCCCCTCCAAATACGCCATATCAGTTTGTGGCACGCTTATTGTTAACACTTACTTAACAATGTTTGTATTTTCATGTTTGAACCAGTTATCAATGGCCTTGAGTCATTTGATTTTGTGTTAATAACTAGGAGGTCAAAATGGCTAAAATAGTCGTGTTAGGTGCAGGAACAGGGGGTATGCCAGCTGCATATGAGATTAAAGAGTCCTTGGGTAAAAATCATGAAGTGTTGATGGTTAACGAAAGACCTAGTTTCCGTTTTGTTCCATCTAATCCTTGGGTAGCGGTAGGTTGGCGTGATCCAGACGCGATTACTATGCCAATCGAAAAATATCTTAGTAAGAAAGACATCCATTTTAAATGTGCCAGAGTCGATAAAATTGACCCTGAACAGAACATACTTATAACCAGTGATAATGAACAAATTGATTATGATTACCTCGTCATTGCAACAGGGCCAAAACTTGCTTTTAGCAATGTAAAAGGTACTGGACCAGAGGGATTTACTCAGTCAATCTGTACCCTCGATCATGCTCAAAAATGTTATACAGATTTCGAAGCGCTAGTTAAAAATCCGGGGCCTGTAGTGGTAGGAGCATTGCAAGGCGCTAGCTGTTTTGGCCCAGCATATGAGTATGCTTTTATTTTAGATAAAGCCCTAAGGGACGCAAAAATTCGTCACAAAGTGCCCATTCATTATGTTACCAGTGAGCCCTACATTGGGCATTTAGGTTTAGCGGGGGTAGGTGATTCAAAGTCAATGCTCGAGTCAGAACTTAGGCAGCGAGATATTAAATGGATTTGTAATGCCAATGTTGATGAAGTCAGAGACGGCAGTATGACCGTGTCTGAATTAAATCGTAAGGGTGAGATAGAAATGACTCACGAATTACCCTTTACACATTCGATGTTTATTCCACCTTTTAGTGGCGTTGATGCAGTGGCTAACGTTGATGGACTATGCAATGCAAAAGGCTTTGTGATTACCGATGAATACCAACGTTCACCTAAGTTTCCTAATATATTTTCGGGCGGAGTGTGCGTGGCTATCCCACCTGTTGAAGTGACACCTGTGCCTACAGGAACGCCAAAAACAGGTTATATGATCGAAACGATGATGACAGCCATCGCCCATAATTTGAAATCTATCATTGTGGATAAGGAAGAGCCGGGCGCAGTAGGCACTTGGCACGCAATCTGCCTTGCTGATATGGGAGACACGGGGGCTGCATTTGTTGCCATGCCGCAAATTGGTCCACGTAATGTGGCTTGGTTCAAAAAAGGTAAATGGGTGCATTTCGCTAAAATAGCTTTTGAAAAATACTTTATGCGTAAAATGCGCACCGGTACTAGCGAACCCGTTTATGAAAAATATGTATTGAAAGCACTGGGTATAGAACGCTTAGAGAAAAACAAGGATTGACCCATGTGCACTAGTATTTAGTTATTAATGTGCAACCGTAAATAGGAATAGATATATGCATAAAATCGATATCACTGCATTTCTCCATGACGATACTAATACTATCACTTACTTAGTGCTAGATAAGGCAACATCTTGCTGTGCGATTATCGATCCTGTCTTGGATTATGACTCTGCATCAGGTCGCACAACTACTACATCAGCTGACAAAATTGTCAGCTTTGTTACCAAAAACGGCTATAAAGTCGAATGGATATTGGAAACTCATGCACATGCTGATCACTTATCTTCAGCATATTATTTAAAACAACGTTTAGGTGGAAATATTGGCATTGGAGAACATATTTGCCGTGTTCAAGAAACCTTTAAAGACATCTTTAATTTGGAAACTGGGTTTAAAACAGATGGCAGTCAATTTGATCATCTTTTTGTAGATAAGGAGATTATTAAATTAGGCCACGTTGATATTACAGTGTTACACACGCCAGGCCATACACCTGCTTGTGTGTCTTTCTTAATCGAAAATTCAGTGTTTGTTGGTGATACCTTGTTTATGCCGGATTATGGCACCGCGAGAACAGACTTCCCTCTTGGCAGTGCTAAGTTGTTGTATCAGTCAATTCAACGAATACTGTCATTACCACCTTTAACCAGAATGTTTGTTGGCCATGACTATAAAGCGCCTGATAGGGATGTCTTTGCGTGGGAAACCTCGGTAATTGAACAACAACATAATAACGTACACGTTAAAGCTGGTGTGTCAGAAGATGACTTTGTCAAAATGCGTGAAGCAAGAGACATCACCTTGAATGTACCTCGACTTTTATTACCCGCAATTCAAATTAATATTAGAGCTGGCGCTATGCCACCAGAAGAATCAAATGGGCGTGCTTACATTAAAATACCTTTGAATACACTGTAGAGCCTATGAATGTTTTTGTTATTTTAGGCGCAGTATTGATAGGACTGAGTTTAGGTTTGTTAGGCTCTGGTGGTTCAATTATTACGGTGCCACTGCTGATTTATATTGCAGATGAACCGGCCAAGCTGGCCATCGCTGAATCACTGTTTATTGTGGGGTGTATCTCTGCTTTTGGCAGCATGTCTTATATCAAGCGAGGATTAGTTAGCTGGAAATTTGTAATGCTGTTTGGCATGCCAAGTATGTTTGGCACCTATCTAGGAGCATGGAGTTCACAGTTTGTTTCTGGCGTATTTCAGTTACTCGTTTTTTCTATTGTTATGCTGATAGCCAGTCGGTCAATGTTTTCTCCAGTGACGTCAGCTAATAATACTCCGTCACCTCCTCGAAACCTGTTTGTTATTAGTGCCGGTATCTTGGTTGGGGCCTTAGCTGGTTTTGTTGGGGTAGGCGGCGGGTTTTTGATTGTGCCTGCCTTGTTTTTACTAGGAAAACTAGCCTTTAAACAAGCCATCGGTAGCAGTTTGATCATTATTACCATGCAATCATTTATCGGTTATCTCAAATACCAAGATGTACTTGAACAGTTTGCTTTAACGATGAACTGGAAAAACGTTTCGGTGATAGTTTTCATGGGTATTTTAGGTTCAATGCTGGGAATTCGTATCGCAGATAAACTCCCGCAACAACAAATAAGAAAGCTTTTTGGCATAATTTTGGTTGTTTTAGGCATCTATATATTTGGCACATCAATTTACGATATTTTATAAGTAGGAGTTAAGCATGAAGAAGGTATCAAATAACTTTTCTATATCCGGTCCGATTACCGATGAAACTATTGAAGCGCTTAAAGCGCAAGGGGTCACAAGAATTGTCAATGTGAGACCAGATAATGAAGAGGCAGGGCAAGAAAGCGCAGAACAGATGGCTATTAAGATCCGCGCTCATGGTATTGAATATGTGCACATACCGGTAAAAGCAAACTGCTATTCAGAAGAGGATATTGCTGAATTTATTAAACAATTAGCGACTGGCGATGACAAAGTTCATGCGTTTTGCCGCACGGGTAATCGCGCCATTCATCTATGGGCGTTAGCTAACTCTCATTCTGAAACATTAAAATATATCGAAAAACAGTGCGAAGAAAATGATTGTAATATCAGTTCTGTAAAAGATCTGATGCAAGGCATAGAGCGAGAAAAAGTCTGGCTTGGTGCCAATATTTGAAAATAGGTACGATACTTTTCTTATACTGTTTTGCAATTTTGCGTAACATGACTTTTAGCCAATTTTAAGAAAATTCTGTTTTGGTATAATACCCATTCCTAAATTGAAGGTTAACGCTTAATTACTGCGGCCGTAAAAATGAACTTCTATTTAAGACTTGCTTATGTAAGTAACGGATTCAATGAGCCACTTTCAAAAAGTGGCAGTAGCCAATAGTGAATGTCAGAGCTGCCACAGGCTGTTTTTAGCATCTCCTTTACGTTATCAAGTTGACGCTTCTCGATGACTATTTCGAAACGATAAAAAGCTCTATGCCCCTCAACTTGTTCATCAATATTAAAATGGCTGTGATCTCGACTATAGCCTTCAATTTTACCTAAGCTAAAACCACTTACATGATCTTCATTTATTAAAGTATCAACAATCTCGTCTTTTAATTCAATTGGGACAATCAAAGTCAGTAAAAATTGTTCATTGTGCATTTTTATTTTTCTCCATGCGCATGTAAAACAGCGGTAATAGATACAAGGTGGTAATGGTGGAGGTGACTAATCCCCCTATGACCACAATAGCCAGTGGCTTTTGAATTTCAGCGCCAGGTCCGCTGGCAAAAATAAGCGGGGCTAGTCCAAACATCGCTGTTGTTGCCGTCATTAATACCGGACGAAGGCGTCTAATAGAGCCTTCTATCACACGCTGTGAAACATCGGTAATGGTGAGCTTGATTTGCTCAAAGTAACTGACCATTACAACTCCGTTGAGCACTGCGATGCCCAGCAGAGCTATGAAACCCACTGAGGCAGGTACAGATAAATATTCCGCAGATATATACAGGGCGATAACGCCGCCCATCAGTGCAAAGGGAATGTTTAAGAGGATCAACAAAGCCTTAGGTAGCGAGCCAAATGTTGTAAATAAAATCAACAGTATCAAGCTTAGCGCAATAGGCACAACCATTAACAAGTTGTTAGTGGCACGTTGTTGGTTTTCAAACTCACCCCCATAGGCAAGTGTATACCCCGCAGGCAGAGCTAAACGGCTATCAATCACAGATCTTAGTTCATCCACATAACCCACAATATCCCTTCCAATCACATTGCTGGTCACAACAGCAAAACGATTGCCATTTTCACGTTCAACCAGTGATGGACCTTGCTTTAACTCGAGTAATGCAATGTGTTCAAAGGGCAACAGTGAGCCATCAGGCATTAAAATCGTCATGCTTTGAAGTTCATGCAGGGTAGCCACACTAGTGGATAATTGTTTATTCATACCTAACACCAGTGGTGTTTTTTTCTTACCTTGAATAATCTTGGAAATCTCGACAGATTCAAATTGGGTTCTTAGATAAATGGACATATCGTCTACTGTCATATCATATTGCATGGCTATTTCTGGCTTTAGACGAACGTTTAAGAATTGCCCTCCTTCAATGATCGCGGTATTGACATCAACACTGCCTTCAAGGGTTTTGATAGCGTGACTAATTTGCGTCGCCAAATCGGACAAGGTGTTTATCTCAGCACCAAACATTTTTACGGATACGTCGCCAGTACTCCCGGTTAACATCTCCGAGACACGCATTTGGATGGGCTGGGTAAAGCCAAAGTTGATACCTGGGAAACGTGATAACACGGAGCGGATATCTTCGATTAATTCAGCCTTGGAGTTGAAGCGCCACTCATCTACGGGCAGTAATTCCATAAAAATATCTGTTTCATTTAAACTCATGGGATCTAGTCCAATTTCATCTGAACCCACCCGAGCAACAATTTGTTTTATTTCTGGAACGTTTTTTAATAATGCCTTTTCAATCTGTATATCTAACTCCGTAGATGAACTTAAGGAGATGTTCGGTGTTTTCTCCAACTGAACAATGATGTCGCCTTCATCCAATACGGGCATAAAGGTTTTACCTAAAAGTGTAAATAAACCGCCACTGACTAACAGAACTAAAATGACTACAGTAATTAATGGTAGGGGGTTGTTTAATGTCGATAGTAAACTGGCTTGATAATACTGTTGAATTTTGCCTACTATTTTAGGTTCATGGCTTGGTCCAGTCTTTAATATAAGCGATGCAATAGTGGGAATGAGGGTTAATGACAACACTAATGCACTTAACATCGCAAAAACAATAGTTAAGGCAACAGGAGTGAATAGTTTCCCTTCCAACCCGCTTAAGCTCAGCAAAGGAGAAAACACAATAACAACAATAATGGTGCCAGACACAACCGGTACTGCCACTTCTTTACATGCCCTAAATATTAAGTGTAATTTAGGTAACTTGCTGTTTTTGGCTAATTGATTGACGACATTCTCAACTATCACCACAGATGAATCTACAATCATACCTATGGCTATGACTAAGCCACCTAAACTCATAAGGTTGGCTGACAGGCCATATATATCCATCAGTATAAATGTACATAAAGCAGCAAACGGCAGAGACAATGATACGGTGATCGCTGCGCGAATATCACCAAGAAAAAACGCTAACAGTAATACAACTAATACAACAGCCGCTATTAGAGCAGTGGTAATGGTACCAATTGCAGTATCTATTAAATTGGCTCGGTCGTAGAAAACATTGAGCTTTGTTCCAGTTGGTAAAGAGGGGGCTATTTCTGCAAGTTTTTGTCTTACACCTGCTACGACTTCAGAAGTGTTGGAATTCTTCAAAGAGATAACAATGGCTTCTGTGGTTTCTACACCATTTCGAGTGACTGAACCATAACGTGCCAAATGACTAATACTCACGGTTGCCAAGTCTGCTAATCGATAAACGCGGCCGTTAGCGGCATGTACAACCATTTTTTCTAGGGATCCTATTGAGTCGATGCGGCCCTCAGTACGCAAAATAATGGCATCGTTACCAATGTCTAGCCTGCCGATACTTCCATTGAGGTTATTTGCTTGAATGGACTGGGACAGTAATGCAAAGCTTACCCCTGCATTGGCCATTTTTGTCGGGTCTGGACTTATTTGGTAGGTTTTTGCATAACCGCCTAAAACATTTACCTCCGCCACACCATTTACTGTGCGTAGCAAAGGTCTAATTTCCCAATCCAATAATTGCCTACGTTCCATTAGGCTCATGCCTGGGTTTTCCACAGTGAACATAAACATTTCGCTAAGGGGAGTGCTCATCGGTGCTATGCCACCGGATATCCCTGTGGGAAGTGAGTCCCATACATTAGCAAGACGCTCAGTGACCTGTTGCCTTGCCCAATAAATTTCGGTGCCTTGCTTAAAATCTAAGGTGATATCAGTAATGGCGTATTTGGTGGTAGAACGCAGCATTTGTTGTGCGGGTATGCCTAGTAATTCAGTTTCAATCGGTTGGGTAATCTGTGCTTCGATTTCTTCTGTGGTCATGCCGGGTGCTTTAATGATGATCTTGACTTGTGTAGGTGAGATATCAGGAAAGGCGTCGATTGGTATGTTAAACCATGACTTTAGACCAAAAAAAACAATCGCTATGCCTAGCACAACAACAAACAAACGCTGGGTTAGGGTGAATCGCAATAATCGAGTTAACACTTATTCGCTCCCTAAACCTAGTAGTACACCTTGTACGGCACTGACTGATGATACTAGTACTTCTATAGCACCTTCAGCTTGTTGAACTTGAGCAATGTAGTTTCCAGCTTCCGAGTACAGTAAATTGACTTGAAGGTTGACTAATATCGTATTTTTTTTCACAAAAACATACTGCGCTCCGTCCCAACTAAAAACTGCTGATTTAGGAATTTTGTAGGCACTTTGAGCGTAAAAAGGCGTTACCGTAACTTGCTCACCCATTCGCCAATTGCATGTTTTAGATAATGGGGTCGACCAGGCAGTAACATAGGCACCGCTACTAACGGATTCAATTTGCGCTATTTCCAGCTTGCAGTTAGATGAGATTAAGTAGGACAGGTTATCTACTTTGTTCGAAGGAACTGAAACCTTTATTCGAATGGCGTCTTTAGGGATAAACTGTGCAATATTGTCACCAGTAGCAATATTTAATTCTGAGCCTTTTAAAAACAAGCCTTTTATGGGAGCGCCCAACGTGACCGCATCTTGTTTTTCATCAACATCAATCACATGTTCAAAAAAATGTTCATATTCTTCATAGGCAAGCTGTGCAGTGTAATAGGCTTGGCTAATATCTATCCAGCGCTGCTCATCAATGACCTTTTGTGCATACAGTTTTCTATTACTATTAAATTGAGATTCTGCTAGTCCATAAAGCGATTTTTTTATTTGGTACTCAGTATAATAATGAAATACTTCTGCGCCTCTTATTATCGCAAATGGTTGTTTTTTCTCTAATGTTCGTCCTTGTGAGACTAAATACTGGGTCTGTTGAATATCAGCCGGAGATTTGAGGGTAAACGGCATGCCTGGCATAACCTCTACTGTCGCCTTTAATGTGGTTCCTGGATAATGTTCCACTATTTGAACGACTTGTGTCGACAGTTCCAAGTCACCCAAGTTAGCTAAATCAACCTTTAGTTCGCTTGCACTCGCTGATTTGAAAAATATTAGAGATAAACTGATTAATAAAGACGATTTCAAGGTCATAGTGGTATTCCTGCGATTTGTCTTAATGTGGAGTTGAGTTGTTGGATCTTTATCTGATTTAATGCGTAATTTGATTGGATATCGATTGCTTCTAACATTCGTCGTAATAACACATCATGTTGCAACGCGTTTGAGCTGGACATTGATTCAGTTAATTGTTTTATTTGCCGACTAATTTCTAAGGACTCAGCGAGCAGTGCCTGTTGTTTTTGTAATAGTTGCAAATCACTTAGCGCGCTTTTAAGTCCTAATTCAATCGTAAGCGCTGTTTGGTCGCGGGCCAACTGATACTCCTTTAACGCATTAAAATAGCTAGTGTGTGTACCCTGTGAAGAGTTGCTGTTAAAAGACAAAGGAACATCCACTGCCAGACCAATCTGATTATCCACAAAGTCAGCTGAGTCGATTTTTTTTGCGGTTATTGAAAGATGCCAAGGCGCAAGTGTTGGGTCGGTCACTTTCAATAGCTTCTTTTGTTGCTGCCATGCGGCATCAAGAGACAGAATTGAAGGATGTTTTTCAATAGCTTGCTGATCAATGATATAGGGAGCTTCGATGAGTTTGTTTGGCAACATCGTCAGTCCGGTCAGTTCTGAATAACGTTCTAGCATGTTTTGTGTTTTATTCTGAGATTTCAGTTTTTCGATTTCCGCATCTAATCGTTCTTTTTTTATGCTTAAAAGTGGATACAGTGAAACGGTGTTGCTGTCATAACGCTGCTGAAATTTCTGTTCCAATTTATTCAGAACTGACAGTTTATGAACCGCTTTTTTCAATAGCAGATCATCTACTTGGTAAGCGCCTAGCGTTTCCCGAATAAGCATAGAGAAATACAGGGCCACTTTAGTATTTGTATAGGTGTTGGATTTGTTCTGCCCGTGTATAAGTTGTTGCTCGAGCTCTCTTTGTTGAATTGTTTTTAAGGGAAGGTTGAGTTTAATTTCAGCTTCGTCCGATCCAAGGTTTTCCTGACTTTGCAATAGGCTAAAGGATAGAGATGGATTATTAGCAAGCCAGCCAGAGTTCTCTGAGTTAGCGGCTGAATCAATTTGCTTTTTTGACTCTGAATGATAGTGTTTTTCCATAGCAGCTTGCAGTGCATCGGTTAAACTTATCTCACCTTCACTGAAATGACCCGAAGCAACAGCTTCACTAATAAATACATTTATTATTACAATGGCTAAAAGGTATAATTTCATGATGTGCTCTTCATTCTCAAATTGCTTGCTTGGATTTTTTCATTAGTAAGTAAAAAAAGCATCGAACATGTGTGATATGAATCAAGTAAATGCATAAAAAACATACACCAATAGGGAATTAACCTCTTATATGAAAGATAAGTTCATCACCATTATTTTATTCTGCGTTATGTTGTTAAACAGTATCGATGTGTATGTTGATATTGGACTTGGCGTTCCTACTGCCCATGTGATCGAAGAATCAATGATTGTTCTCATCTCAGGTTTAGCTGCGATATTTTTAATTTTTGATATGCGCAAACGTTCGATAAAATTGGAAAAATTAGCCACTCAGCTTAAAAATGCTGATACTCAAATCCGCTCCTTAAATGATAAAATGGATGAAGAGAGGGCGCATTTCAGTGAAGTCATCAAACTGCAGTTCGAACAATGGAATTTGACTAAAGGAGAACAACAAGTCGCCTTTTTATTACTCAAAGGGTTAAGCCTTAAAGAGATATCTGTGGTGAGAAATACTAAAGAAGCGACCGTGCGGCAGCAAGCTTCAAGTATCTACTCAAAAAGCCTTTTAGATGGCCGCCATGAATTTTCAGCTTGGTTTATCGAAGACTTGTTTATGGATCAATATACCTAAAGGAAGCTGGGACCAAGAACACAATTATAAGTTTGCTAACAAAAGGAGCCACATTTTCTCTTAGTGCAGAGTCCATTTGGCTGTGAAAGTGTTCGAATGTAGTAAAGCGGTTCATGTTATGATTACTTCCACCTTATTGTGCATGCAAATTGATATCTATGAACGAAAGTCCTAAAGGTAAAAATCACAAAAGTCCTAATCAAGCGACCAATTCCAAAATACATGGCGTGGGTCGTTTAACTATTGATGCTGTATTAGCGATCACTGACATAGTTGAGTCAATGCACAAGCGTATAAGTCCACTTTCAACTGAAAAATCTCCTTCTGAAAAAGAGCGACTTTCGGGCATCAGTGGCTTGGTATATCGGAATATTCGTAATGTGACAGAGTGGGTGGGTAAAGGTATGGATGTGCCACTCGCTGCTATAAGCAAAACACTCGCAACCCAACCGGATTCCGCTTCAGCACAGACGTTACTCGCAGCATTAAACGGGGTGTTGGGTGATCATCTTGTTCTCAGCGACAATTCCTTAGCCATTCCAATGCACTTTCGAAAAGATGGTCAAATTCTCGATGATGCGCAGCTTTGTGAAGTGATTAATCAAAATAATGGCAAACTTATGATCATGCTGCATGGGTTGTGTATGAATGATCTGCAGTGGTGCCGAGAAGGCCATAACCATGGTGCTGAATTAGCCAAAGAATTAGATATGGCCGCAATTTATCTGCATTACAACACTGGGTTGCATATCTCTGATAATGGCAAACAGTTTGCTGTTTTACTGCAGTATTTGGTGAACCTTACGGATAAACCGTTAGACATTAATATACTGGCTCATAGTATGGGAGGATTGGTCTCTCGTAGTGCTTTGAATGTGGCAGAAAAGTGTGGTCATAAATGGCCTAAACAACTCAGTAAACTAATATTTTTAGGCACGCCGCATCATGGGGCTGATCTAGAAAAAGCCGGTAATTGGATTGATTTGATTTTAGGGGCGCATGCATACACAGCACCCTTTGCTCGCCTAGTGAAAGTGCGTAGCGCTGGGATTACTGATTTACGTTATGGTAATGTTCAAGAATCGGATTGGAACACAATTGAACGTTTTAAGTTTAGCGGGGACAAACGGTTGCCTATGCCTTTGCCAGAAAACGTGCAGTGTTTTGCCGTAGCAACCAGTGCTAATGAAAGCATCAACAACCCCTTAGGCGACGGCTTGGTTAGGGTAAAAAGTGCCTTAGGCGAACATCAAAATCCGGCGTTTAATTTGCGCATACCAGAAGACCAAAAATGGTTAGGTACAGACATTAATCATATGCAGTTATTGAACGACCCTAAGGTGTATCAAGTGCTGAAAGTTTGGTTTGAAATAGCGTAATGGGATAGCATTTATTGGGTTTAACATACGCGTCTATTGGCTGAGTTCTATTCTTTTTAATTGTTTCTTTAAAATCTCGTAAGTTTATCTTTTTACTTCATTTTTAATTATCTGCTTTGTTGGAATTTGTCACAGCAAAATACATAGCATTGATCTAGGTCAATAGATGACTAAGACAAGCTAGCAAGGTGTGGTATGACTGATATATTGGTAAGGATAACCAATACGAAAATTTTTTATGGAGAAGGCATGACTCAATTAAATGGTAGCGCAAGTCATCAGGAAATCGCTGAGCAGAATGATGCTAAACCCCAGCAGGCCAAGGGCAGCATATTACACGAACTTGCCGAACATCGTCATGATCCAGAATTTATAGCCCAGTCATTTCGTTCGGGTGAATACCCGTATAAAACAAAAATATCTAATAAAACTTACGAAACTCAAAAAAAACAGATGCAGGTTGAGTTACTTAAAGTACAAAGATGGGTGAAAGAAACGGGACAAAAAATCGTTATTCTGTTTGAAGGTCGAGATGCAGCCGGTAAGGGCGGAACTATTAAACGTTTTATGGAGCATCTTAACCCCAGGGGATGCCGGGTAGTTGCCCTTGAAAAGCCCAGTGAAACCGAGAGTGGCCAATGGTATTTTCAGCG
>NZ_CAJWCF010000069.1 GCF_913020055.1 uncultured Paraglaciecola sp.
GATATCATTAACTTATTGGAAGAAGGCCAGCGTAAATTTGGTCGTAGTAAGAATAATATTTTCTTTATTCAAGAAGCGGATAGACGCATGGTATTAAGTGCAAGCTATAGCTTCTAAGCGCTTAAGACTTCACCCCAGTCAGGTTCACTGACTGGGGTGTTGATTAAAAGTGTAGGAAATACATTAATAAAGAGTGAACCATTTTTGTTTCACTCTTATTCGTTGCGTCGACATTTCTGGCAATGCTAGTATGAATTCAGCGCAATTTTTAAAAACAACCAGTAAAGCGAAACACGCTATGAGTAAGGCTACTGTCTTAAATAATGTCGATCATAAAGATTTAAAGGTTGATACTCGACCTGAATCCAATCATAACAAACAAGTTAACCGTTCTTTAGTACATGCGACTGAGATAAGCGAACTACACAAAGAGTTTCCGCTAGTATTTTACAAACACCTCGATACACAACAGCTGCAATTACATGCCATTCTTGGCCTTGAAAAAGACGAAAATTTATTTATTGGTAAAAGCGGTTGGAGCAGCCGATTTGTGCCCGCTTTGCTAGCTAGAGGCCCGTTTAGTTTAGGTTATAAGAAAGCCGAAGTAGAAGGCGAGTCACCAGCCGATCCTGTTATTTGCATTGATATGGACGATGCCCGTGTTAACACTGAACAAGGTGAAGATGTTTTTCTACAATTTGGTGGGGAAGCGCCTTACCTTGAGTATGTCAAAAAAGCATTACAAACCATTGATAGCGGCATCCAGTTTGATAACACCCTATTTACTCTGGTTGAGTCAATGGACTTATTAGAACCAGTGTCGATTCAAATTCAATTGAGTAATGTAGAAGAAATCAATTTTAGTGATTACTATACGATTAACCAACAAAAATTGGCGAGTTTGGATGGCGAAAGCCTAAGTAAATTGAATCAATATGGGGTGTTGAGTTTGTTGTATTTTGTGCTCTCTTCAATGGGTAATTTTCAACAGTTGATCGCACTCAAAAATGCAAAATCAGCCATGTTTTAATACTCTTCACAATGAGGAAGAGCTCGCGTGATAAATAAACAAAATAAAGTGACAGTACTGGAAGGCATTACACCAGATTGCATCCCGTTTGATGAGTTATTTGCACAGGATCAACCTGTCATTTTAAAAGGCTTGGTAAAAAACTGGCCTTTAGTTAAAGCGGGACAACAATCATCTGACAAAGTAATGCAACAACTGGAGTTGAATTATAGTCAACGTCCAATGTTAGTCTACAAAGGCGCTCCAGAAATAAAAGCTCGGTTTGGCTATGACAAGACTTGTACCGGTTTTAACTATTCCAGTGAGCGAACAACCATTCCAGAGGTGTTTAAAACTATCCGCAGTCAATTGACTGAGGAACAGCACGATTATCTGTATATCAACTCCCTTAGGTTTGATGAAGGTTTCCCCAAGCTAAATGAGAGCAATAGCCTCGCATTTGAACATGCCGAATTTGAGCATAATCAGCCGGTTGCCAAAATCTGGCTAGGCACAGAATCTGTTGCCGCCGCTCATTTTGATCAACCCAAAAATATCGCCTGTTGTGTATTGGGTAAACGACGATTCACCCTGTTTTCACCTGATCAGGTGGACAATTTATATCCCGGACCATTGAGTCCTACACCCGGAGGACAGGTGGTCACTTTGGCAGATCTTAGTCAACCTGATTTCAAACGTTTTCCACGTTTAGAACAGGCTCTTGAAAATGCTTATATTGCCGACCTTGAACCTGGGGATGCCTTGTATTACCCCAGTATGTGGTGGCACGAAGTCGAGGCCTTTGATCGCTTTAATGCCATGGTGAATTTTTGGTGGATGACTGCAGCACCTTATTTGGGTAATCCAATGGATGTGTTAATGCATGCCATGATGAGCGTGAGAGACCGTCCTGCTAAGGAGAAAGAAGCGTGGAAAGCATTATTCGACTACTACATTTTTTCAGATCCTGAGCAAGTCCGCGCACATTTGCCGTCAGAGAGTCATGGGGCATTTGCCACTATGGACGATAATTTAACTAGACAATTGCGCGCAATGGTTCGCCAAAATCTAAATCGCTGAAAATTAAGAGACCAAATATACACATGAATGCAAAAACCAAAGTTGTAGTTGCTGGTGGGGGAACGGCCGGTTGGCTGACGGCATTTAGCCTAGTAACTCGCCTTGGTACTCTACTGGACATCACCCTAGTAGAATCCGACCAAATTGGCACTGTGGGAGTGGGAGAGGCAACCATTCCAACTATGCGCGCTTTTCATAGCTTAATCGGTATTGATGAAAAAGAATTTATGGCTGCGACCCAGGCGACCTTTAAGTTGGGGATCCAGTTTGATAATTGGGGCCAGCAGGGTGACAGTTACTTCCATTCTTTTGGTGAAATTGGTCAACGTTCTTGGATGGCTGAATTTCACGAATTCTGGATGGAAGCTAAAGCCCAGGGCTTTGGCGGTAGCTTAAGTGATTATTGTCTCGAATTAAAAGCCGCTAAAGCCAATAAATTCTCCACTTTTGTGGGTAAAAAGCCGGTTAACTATGCTTATCACATGAATGCCACAGACTACGCGGTCTATTTACGTAAAAAAAGTGAAAGTGCCGGTGTCAAAAGAATAGAAGGGCGCATAGAACAAATAAATAATGATGAAGCGGGCAATATCTCATCTCTTACATTGGAAGGGGGTGAGCAAGTAATTGGCGATGTGTTTATCGACTGTACGGGATTTAGAGGGTTACTGATTGGTGACAACTTAGACGTTGGTTACGAAGACTGGAGTCATTGGTTGGCGGCCGATAGCGCCATTGCAGTGCAAACTGAAGCGGTTGAAGCCCCTCGTCCTTACACTCGAGCTATTGCACATTCAGCCGGTTGGCAATGGCGCATTCCACTGCAAAGCCGAGTCGGTAATGGCATTGTTTACAGCAGTCAGTTTTTATCTGATGATGAAGCTCGCGAAACCTTATTAGCCAATCTCACAGGGCAAACAATCACCGAGCCACGGCCACTTCGCTTTAAAACAGGTAGGCGTAAAAAGGCATGGTTTAACAACTGCATTGCAATTGGCCTTTCCAGCGGATTTTTAGAACCCTTAGAATCTACCAGTATTCACCTTGTCACCACAGCCATACTTAGGCTAATGAAGCTGTTTCCTTTTGGCGGCAATACCGACATGTTGGCAGAACAATTTAATCGCGAGACTCAGTTAGAACTGGAAACCATTCGCGACTTTGTTATTTTGCACTATCACCAAACACAACGTAACGACAGTCCATTTTGGAACCATTACCGCACTATGCAAGTGCCTGACTCTCTTGCGCATCGTATGGCAATGTTCCGTGAAAATGGTTATGCGTGGCCTGATGATGTCTCGCTGTTTCGAGTTGATTCATGGGTACAGGTTATGATGGGGCAAGGTTTAATGCCTAAACAGCATCATGGGGCAGGTCGTGTTTTAGCGGCTGACGGATTGAAACAGCAAATGATGGCTCTAAGAAACATGATCGATAAATCTGTTGCGCAAATGCCTGAACATGGCGATTTTATTCAAACGTATTGTCCCGCTCAGGATGGGTGATAAACAATGAATACGCGAGTAGTGATTGTTGGAGGCGGCACCGCAGGTTGGCTTACTGCTGGTATTATTGCGGCAAAACATTGTTCAGTAGAAAGTTCAGGCAATCCCTCAATCCAGCAAACCGAAGTGGTTTTGGTTGAGTCCCCCGATGTTAAAAATTTAGGAGTTGGTGAAGGCACCTGGCCGACTATGCGCGATACTCTGCGACAGATAGGTATATCTGAACGCACTTTTCTTGCTTGTTGTGATGCGAGTTTTAAGCAAGCGTCTAAATTTGTCGGTTGGTTAGATGGTGGTCATGAGCACTATTATCACCCGTTTATGCCGCCAGCAGGTTATGGTTCTGTGAGCATGGCGCAGCACTGGTCAGCCACACCCAAAGACCTAGATTTTGAGCGCTGGGTTAGTGCGCAAGGCACTATCTGTGAGCAAAATTTAGCGCCTAAAACCCCACAAATGCCTGAATACGCTTTTGCTTTAAACTATGGCTATCACTTGAATGCAGGCAAATTTGTGAAAATGCTGCACACCCATTGTGTTGAAAAACTGGGGGTTCAGTATATTCAAGGGCATGTAGAACATGTGCTACCTGCTGAAAATGGCGATATCTCTGAGATCGTTCTAGCCAGTGGTCAGCATGTTGCTGGTAATCTATTTATAGATTGCAGTGGTTTTACCGCCATATTGATTGGCAAACATTATCAGGTTCCTTTTCAATCAAAGCAGCATATTTTGTTTAATGATACAGCCTTAGCTTTACAAGTAGACCACGCCAGTGAGGATGTTCCAATCGCATCATGTACAGTGGCTACTGCCCAGAAAAGTGGCTGGATTTGGGACATTTCATTGCAAAGTCGGCGAGGAATTGGACATGTGTTTTCTAGTGACTTTACCGATGTCGAGCAAGCAGAAGAAGCGTTGTTTAACTATGTACAGAACGATCCCAATCTCGCTTCAGGGCAGCTCACTGCTCGTAAAATAAAGTTTACTCCGGGGCATAGAGCAACGTTCTGGCATCAAAACTGTGTTGCTATTGGTGTCTCGGCGGGTTTTGTTGAGCCATTAGAGGCAACTGCTTTAGTCTTAATTGAAAAGTCAGCGGAATGGATCAGTGAGCAGCTTCCTAGAGACCGCAATGCTATGACTGTATTGGCAAAAAGATTCAATCAACTCACGTCACAAAGGTGGCAGGAAATCATTGATTTTCTGAAGTTACATTACGTTCTCACTAACCGCAAAGACAGCGAGTATTGGTTAGCACATCAACAAGCAGAATCGATTCCACAAAGTTTACAAGAAGCGTTGGCCTTGTGGCATAGTCAAGCACCAGGGGTGTATGAAACCAACCAACGTTTTGAATTGTTTTCGTCAGCCAGTAAACAATACGTACTTTATGGAATGGGCTTTCATACAGCCCAAGAACAATCTGAGCAAGTACGTCAGAAAGAAACGTCGATAGTAAAACGATTTCGAAATGAAACCACACATACTACTGAAAAGCTGCTCAATGTTTTACCCTCTAATAGGCAATTTTTAAGTGGTTTAAACAAGGTATAAAGGTTAGGTATTGCAATGGATATGAGTTTGTTTTTTGTGGCTGGAGCAGGGATAGCATTGCTATTGTTTCTTGTAATCACTTTACGAGTACCCGCCTTTTTAGCCCTGTTAGTCACCAGTTTGTTAGTTGGACTTGGATCGGGTTTGGCACCAGAACAAGTTATCAACTCGATTAAAAATGGTATGGGTGGCACGCTGGGTTTTGTGGCCATTGTAGTCGGATTAGGTGCCATTCTTGGTCAGATATTAGAAAGCTCAGGTGGCATTGAACGTATTGCTGGTAGTTTAGTGCGGTCGTTTGGCCCAGAAAAAGTGCAATGGAGTTTAGGGTTAACGGGCTTTATTGTGGCTATCCCGGTATTTTTTGATGTGGCATTTATCATACTTGCTCCTTTGTTATATGGCCTCGCCAACCGTTCTGGGCGTTCACTTTTGTATTACGCGATACCACTGTTAGCAGGGTTAGCTATTACCCATAGTTTTATTCCGCCAACACCGGGTCCTATTGCCGTAGCTGAATTGATTAATGCTGACTTGGGCTGGGTTATCTTATTTGGCGCAATAACAGGGATCCCGGCAATGATTATCGCCGGCCCAATGTTCGGTAAATTTATTGGCAAAAGAATTTTTATTGCGGTTCCAGAGGCGCATAAAACACAGGGCAAACCATCTGATGTGCCGTCGCCAAGTTTTGCTTGGGTAGCCTCAATTATTTTATTGCCGCTGCTGCTGATTATGTTGGCAACCACCAGTCCATTTTTTCTATCACAAGATAGTCTTTTATTAGAGATACTTAGCTTTTTGGGTCACCCATTTGTAGCGCTGACTATTGCTACAATATTGGCTATGTTGATTGCCCATACAAAATGCGATTTAAGTAAACAATCACTGCTGAAAATTGCTAATAAAGGTTTAGAGCCTGCTGGCGTGGTTATTTTGATTACTGGCGCTGGTGGCGCTTTTAAACAGGTATTGATTGATTCTGGGGTGGGGCAAATGTTGGCTTCGGTGTTTATTGAAGCACAATTTTCAGTGTTGATTTTAGGATTCTTAATTGCAGCAATCACTCGTATTGCTCAAGGTTCAGCAACTGTAGCTATGATTACTGGCGCCGGTCTTATCGCGCCGGTTTTAGCATTACAACCAATGTCTGCAGCTATGTTAGGTTTATTGGTGATAGCGATATCATCTGGCGCAACCATCTTGTCACATGTCAATGACTCCGGTTTTTGGTTGGTCAGTCGTTACCTTGGCATGAGCGAAAAAGACACCTTAAAAACTTGGACTGTAATGACCACTTTGATTTCGCTGACAGGGTTAGCCAGTTGTCTGCTGATATCCATGTTTTTGTAAGATAGTTAAAACGACATTCTGGAAAAACATGAATATTCGACCCGCTACAGAACACGATATTGATTCCATCTCAAAAATTTATTTGAATTGTTTCCCTAATGAACGTAGTCACTTGTTGTGGATAACATCATCCTTTAAGTCATTTCCTCGTGGCGTTTATTATGTGATTGAACAGCACGGTATTATTGCCGGTTATATCCTTTGGTGTGTTAAAAATGGCTTTAGAGAGGCAACTATCATCGAGCTCGAACAAGTAGCTGTGGATCCTCAATATAGTGGCCAAGGATTAGGTCGTAAATTGATTGCGGATTCGTTTGAGCTATTTAAACAGCATGTTGAAGATATTGGCTACAAAGTAGGTGCAGTGATGGTCACTACCACAGAGGGTAACTACGCAGAAAATTTATATAAATCTACGTTAAACGTTTCTAGAGCGGCGATATTGACTGGTTATGCATTAGGAGATGAAGTGATTTTATATAATAATTCAATCGAAGCTTGAGCTAGCAAATCTTCAGTTTTTACAGCCCGCTATTCGCCCCCTGCACAGCCTGTTACATTGTTATCTGGACAAAATAATAGCCTAGGCATACTCTTGTTTCACGTTCATTGATAAGGAACCATCATGTCTGACAAGGATTTGCCTGAACATCAAAACAATGTTTCTCCCCCGGTGCCTCCACCTCTTCTTGCCCCTGTTACTCCAGACCAAAGAATTAATGCCTTAGATATTTTGCGAGGTTTTGCATTGATTGGCATTTTATTGATGAATATCGAATGGTTTAGTCGCCCTATTAATGACCTAGGTGGTTTTAATGTCGAGCTTACCGGCCTTGACCATGCGGTTGGTTGGCTTATTCGATGTTTTGTGGAGGGCAAATTTTATAAACTATTTGCTCTGTTGTTCGGCATGGGTTTTGCGGTGATGTTGACTCAGGCAATGCGTAAGGATAGGCCTTTTGGAGCATGGTTTACCCGCAGAATGTTAGTGTTATTTGTGTTTGGTTTATTGCATATGTTTTTAGTATGGCAAGGCGATATTTTACATGACTACGCGTTTGCTGGTTTGTGTATGTTGGGTTTAATCTATCTATTGCGTAAAGAACGTTTCGAAAAGTACAACAATCCTAATTCAATATTAAAAATAGCCTTGTGGTGGTTAACTATTCCTATACTGCTTGCTAGCTTAGCCGGTATCGGTTTAGGAGTATTTTATGACCGTCAATCTTTATCCGAGAATTGGCAAGACAGCCAAAATATAAGAGCCTTAGTATCGCAGCTTGAGAGTACAACAGCAGAAGAAAACGAGTCTTCATTAGATACAATAACCGGTTCTGATGAGTCGTTAGAAACGTTGCTAGATGACCAACCTAAAACCGAGTTGGCACAAGTTGAGTCAGGCACTGCTGAAGAGAATGTTAGGGGATCAGAACTCACTCCTCAAGAGCAAGCACAAGATATTTTTGAAGAGGAACAAGAACACGCTCAAGATATATCTGATGAGATTACCGCACTTAGCAAGGGTAATTATTGGCAAGCGACAGTTTATAGAACCAAAGCTTCAATTGCGTGGTTAGCTTTTACGCCCATATTCGCACTGACTTTACTGTTACCCATATTCCTACTTGGATATTGGTTGGTGATAACAGACGTCATCAAAAATCATGCACAACATCCTAAATTATTTGGCTATATGGCTCGAATTGGTCTGGGTGTAGGTTTAGTTGTGACTGTGGGTGGGTTAGTGATTCTGGGGCACCCAGCGGTTGAACATATTATGTCTATTCAAGTAGCTGCTGAAGTGTTGTTTACTACAGGTCAGTTTTTTATGGCGGCAGGTTATCTAGGTTTATTCATCAGGCTATTAGATTCGCCAAAATGGCATAAAGTGTTAGCTAAATTGGCCCCTATGGGACGTATGGCGTTAACCAATTACATCATGCATTCAATTATTCTAACTAGTATCTTTTACGGTTATGCCGGTGGCATGTATGGTGAAATATCTCGAGCTCCGCAAATGTTTATCGTATTGGCAATATTTATAATCCAAATACCATTATCTAGTTGGTGGCTAAAACATTATCAGTTTGGTCCCTTAGAATGGTTGTGGCGTTCGTTGACGTACAAACAGTGGCAATCGTTTAGGGTCGTAGCCAGCTAATAGCTTGTTGATAAATGTTCTAAAAAATAGAACAAACTTGGCTAATCATTGCGTTATTTTTTCATAAGTAACGCACCTATACTTTCCTCATCAATTTAATAGGGGAAAACATCATGTTCGTTTTAAGACAATCTTCAGAGCGCGGTAGCGCAGACCATGGCTGGTTAAACAGTCAACATACTTTTTCTTTTGCTGGTTATTATGATCCTGCACATATGGGGTTTTCGGCACTCAGAGTGATTAACCAAGATATTGTTCAACCAAACATGGGGTTTGGCACACATGGCCACCGAGATATGGAAATTATCAGCTATGTACTTGCAGGTAATATTGCGCATAAAGATAACCAAGGAAATGTTAGAACCTTGCCGGCGGGTGAATTTCAATTAATGTCAGCAGGCAGCGGTATTACCCACAGCGAATACAATCATTCGGATAAAGATCCACTTCAATTTTTGCAGATTTGGATAGAGCCTAATTTCAAAGGGCAAACGCCTGGATATCAACAAAAAGACTTTGGCCAAAATGAAGGGTTAACTCATATCATTAGCTCAACTGGCATAAACGATACTTTGCGGGTCAAACAAGATATGCATTTACATCAATTGATTTTGTCCCCTAGCCAGCAGGTTGAATTAAGCAGTCAGTTGCCAAACCAATATGTACAACTAGTTAGTGGCAAGTTAAGTGTTAACGGTGTGGTAATGTTTGCAGGGGATGGGCTAAAGATTACAGATGAAGAAAAACTAGATTTTAAATCAATAGGTGAAAAAGTGCTTAAAGCCTTGGTGTTTGAGCTGCCTTAGGTGTAATTACATTGTACCTAATAGTGTCTATGCCTTTACCAAAAGTATTCATCAGTATTGAAATATCAGCGTAAATTTATCTTTTTAATAGCTGTTCTAGATTTGAAACTTCCATAATATTACGCAGATAAATACTGTCGATTGTTGCTTCGGCTTGGCTTCTATGTAAACCAAGTTGAATAAACAATTCATTAGCATCGGGTTTGGTTTGCACGGCCATTTGAGTCAATATGGGTTTTTGGTTTACCCATAGGCTAATACGTCCATTTTGCTCCGACTCAGACCATGTAATAGCTAGCGATATTTTGTTCCATTCACCTACTTTTACTGTGTTTTGCCAGTGTATTTTGTGTTTAGGTAGGTTGCTAAAAAACGTGAGTTTACTGCTGTTTTCGTTATTACTGGGGTTAGGTTGTAGATGAAATCCAAAGCTTTGTTGATAGGTTTTATCTGTTTCCCAATAGGCAATATTGTTTTTGGTGGTAATGGGTTTATCTAAGTAAAATTCCCAAGATAAAAAGCTGCTTTCGTCTTCACCAGTTGCACAACCATTGTGTTTGACTTCGGTTCTTGTGTGGCCGTTGGGCCATGTTGAGTCGTGGGCTAATGTTAGTTTGATAACCGGTGATTCAGTCTCTTGAGGATCGTTAACCACTTGAATATTTTGTGGGTTAAGTTGGTAATCCCAACCTGCGGGTTGACCATTTTCGACTGTTGCTTGCCAGTTTGGGCAGGCATGTGTGAATAGAGGCAAGAGCAGTAATAAGCAAAGATTTTTTAACAAATTTAATAGCCTTTATCACAATAAACTGGGTAATAAAGGTTACACTATAGTCACTAGTTGTGAAATATTTGATTTAGCCTAAAGCAGTTGATTGCTCTAGTGCTGATAAGGGATTGTTCAAGTGTATTCGGTAGTAAAGTATTGTTGGTTTCTTTTTATCATAGTTGCTCAGGACGTTAAGTCGAAAGAGTTAGTTTTGGTTGCTGGTTTGGCAAAACCGCCTTACGTTATTCCAGAGCAGGATACTGGATTCGAAGTTGATTTGATGCGTGATGTGCTAGCCACCTTAGGTCATGACATTTCTATGTTGTATGTCCCATATGGACGTACCTACGAAACGATGAAACAAATGCGAGCAGATATAGGGCTAACGCAATTAGAGAAAAGTGGAGTAGAAAGTGAATTATTGAGCCAGCCTTATGTTAGCTATCAAAACGTAGCCGTTAGTTTGTTAGACAATGCTATTAAATTAGAAAAAATGAGTGAACTTCAAACCTTAACAGTGGTGGCTTTTCAGAATGCCCAAAAGGTTTTAGGTTCCGCGTTTGCAAAAGCCACGGAAATTAGCCCGCTGTATATCGAGTTACCAGAACAACATAAACAAGTAGAGTTATTGCTTACTGGTAAGGTTGATGTGGTTGTTATGGATATCAATATATTTAAGTATTTTGCAACGTCGATAACAGGCGCCAATCAAGTGGAAAAAATCCGTGTGCATAGTCTATTTCCACCAACTCATTATCGCGCTGCAATTCGTGAACCCGCTTTGCGCGAAGCATTCAACCGCGCTTTTTCTAGCTATATTATGACTGCTGACTACGACAAGTTGTTGGCAAAATACGATATGACTTATGTTAACCATCGTCCATAATGACTCTTTCAAAATCTCGTTAGTTTGAGTTTGGTTAGCTTAAATAAAGTTGGCTATTTCAGTTAACTCTTTTTTACTCAGAGCGTGCTGTGGAACAGTTGCATCTTCAGCAGGATAACCAACAATCAATAACATATAGGGGCGTTCGTTATCTGGCCGGCCACATATTTTGGATAAAAAACTCATTGGTTTAGGTGTGTGCGTGAGGGTTGCCAAACCTGTGTGATGTAAAGCATTGATTAGAAAACCTGTGGCGATACCTACAGATTCGTGCACGTAGTAATTGGTTTGTTTTTGACCGTCTTGTTGTTCAGTATTTTTTTGGCTGAAAATAGCGATAAGCCAAGGAGCATGTTCTAGATAGGGTTTATCTGCATCTGTGCCAAGAGGTTTGAGCGCACCTAACCATTCATCTCCACCACGACCTTCATAAAAGCCTCTTTCGTGGGCTTCAGCTTGCTCTCGTACTTGCTTTTTGATTGCTTGTGAATGGATGGCGACAAAATGCCAAGGTTGATGATTGGCTCCATTAGGTGCAGTACCTGCGGCTTTGATGCAGTTTTCGATAATTTGTTTAGAGACAGGGCGATCACTAAACTGTCGAATACTATGTCGACGTTTGATATCAGCATAAAAATGCTCAGATCTGCTGAGCATTTCTGCAGGTGGATATTCAATAAAATCGTTAAGGGGTAAAGCATCGTGTTCTTGCATGGGCGTCTCTTTTTGTTTTTTGCCCACTGTATTTTATCGAGACGCCTTTTACTAGAGGTTATCTATAATCTACGCTACCTTCAAAGCAGCCTCTCGGCTGGATAGGTATTCGTTGTAGGTACCTTGGAAATTAATGATTTCATGATCACAAATTTCAATCACGCGAGTGGCCAAAGATGAAACAAACTCTCTATCATGGCTGACAAAAATCAAGGTACCATCGAATTTTTTCAACGCGTTGTTTAACGCCTCAATCGCTTCCATATCCATGTGGTTAGTAGGTTCGTCCATTATTAATACGTTGATATCCGACATCATTAATTTACCAAACAACAAACGGTTTTTTTCACCACCCGAGCAGACGTTGGCTTTTTTATTAAAGTCGTCAGCAGTAAATAATAAACTACCTAATAAGGCGCGAACTGCTAAATCATCATGTTTGGGTGTGCGCCATTGTGACATCCAATCAAACAAAGTGAGGTCAGTGTCGAAGTCGGCTGTACTATCTTGAGGGCAATAACCAATGCTGGCATTTTCTGACCACTTAACTACACCACTGGTGGCTTGCAAATCATCAATTAAGCAACGTAAAAAAGTGGTTTTACCTACTCCATTTTCACCAATTACCGCAAGCTTTGCTCCAGCTTCTAGAATTAAATCAGCGTTATTAAACAGTGGTTTGTCATCAAATCCATGGCCCAATTGCTCAAGTATTAATGCTTGACGATGCAATTTTTTGTGCTGCTTAAGTATGATTTTAGGGGTGCGGCGGCTAGATGACTTCACTTCGTCTAAGGTGATTTTTTCCATTTTCTTAGCCCGCGAAGAAGCTTGTTTAGCTTTTGAAGCATTAGCAGAGAAGCGATTTACAAAGGCTTGTAATTCATCAATCTCGGCACTTTTCTTCGCGTTTTCAGTGAGTAATTGTTCTTGGATTAATGACGATGCCGCTTGGTAGGCTTCATAGTTGCCTGTATAAATACGCAATTCGCCATAATCGATATCTGCCATATGCGTACACACAGAATTTAAAAAGTGTCTGTCATGCGAAATGATAATCATGGTGCATTTACGTTCGCTAAGCACACCGCCAAGCCAATTGATGGTATAGATATCAAGGTTGTTGGTTGGTTCATCTAGTAACAAAATATCTGGGTTAGAGAATAATGCTTGAGCTAACAACACGCGTAATTTCCAACCGGGAGCGACTTGTGCCATCAATCCAAAATGGTAGTGCTCGGCGATACCTGCTTGTAATAGTATTTCACCGGCTCTGGATTCAGCCGTGTAACCGTCCATTTCGGCGAACTGGGTTTCCAATTCTGCTACATGCATACCATCTGCTTCGCTCATTTCTGGCTTTGAATAGATAGCATCACGCTCTTGTTTGACCTTCCACAATTTAGCATCGCCCATAATAACGGTGTCGACCACTGTGTATTCTTCAAAAGCGAACTGGTCTTGGCTTAGCGTGCCGACTTTATCCCCAGGGGTGATAGATATATTGCCAGCACTTGGCACTAAATCTCCACTAAGAATTTTCATAAATGTGGATTTACCACAGCCGTTAGCACCAATCAGTCCGTAGCGGTTGCCGTGGCCAAATTTAGCCGAGATGTTTTCAAACAAAGGCTCAGCGCCAAATTGCATGGTGATATTTGCAGTAGAAATCAAAAGTAGGTCGTCCAGAAAAAAAGAAAATTAATCGATATGCCTACCATCAGGCAAACAAAGGCCGCGCATCATACGGAAATACACTTGAAAAGTCGAGGGAAGTTGCTGCTTATTTATACAGATTGAGTGGCGTGGGTATTAATTGTACTTCTCAATACCTGCTTGGTAGCATCATACCGCGTGCTAAATTATTTATGGATTACCTATGACCCTTGGTTTTGATTTAAAAATACCTGTTATTGCTACTGTGCTGATACTTTTGCTTTCTGCATGTGCTTCGCCGCCACCCATAAGTGAAATTGATCGTTTAACCGCCATAGCACAGCAGGTTGAAATTATTCGCGATGATTTTGGCATACCCCATATATACGGTAAGACCGACGCCGACGCGGTATTTGGTTTGTTGTATGCCCAAGCAGAGGATGACTTTAAACGAATTGAGCGTAATTACATTTGGGCCATCGGCAGACTCGCAGAGGTCGAAGGTGAAAAAGCTTTATACAGTGACTTGCGCGCACGTTTGTTTATGACCATGGAACAAGCAAAATTAGCCTATCACAATTCTCCTGCTTCACTTAAAGCGTTATGTGACGCCTTTGCTGATGGGCTTAATTATTATCTCGCTACACATCCAGAAGTAAAACCAGCATTGTTAACTCGCTTTGAACCTTGGATGCCTATGTTTTTTTCTGAGGGATCGATTGGCGGCGACATTGAACAAATTTCAGAGAAAGGCGTGGAAGCTTTTTATGGACATAGAGCGAATAGTCCCAACGCGCCAGATTTAGCGATGGCTGAACCAAGCGGTTCTAATGGTTTTGCTATTTCGGGTAAATTGACGAAATCTGGTCATGCCATGTTACTGATCAATCCACACACCTCTTTTTACTTTCGACCGGAAGTGCACGTTGTGAGTGAGCAAGGTCTTAATGCTTACGGTGCCGTGACGTGGGGGCAGTTTTTTGTGTATCAGGGATTTAACCAAAAGAATGGCTGGATGCACACATCAACCCATGTAGATTTTATGGATGAATACCTTGAAACCATTATCGAACGTGGTGAGGACTTATATTATTTATATGAAGGTGACGAATTGAAGGTTGATACAGCAACAGTCACCTTACAATATCGTGATGGCGACTCACTTAAATCTAAAACTTTCCCAACATTTCGTACCCATCATGGTCCAGTGACTCATATGGAGAACGGTAAATGGGTTACCACCAGAATTAATTGGGATCCGGTAAATGCTCTACAGCAGTCATTCACACGTAGCAAAACTGCGGACCTTACAGAATTTCGTCAGATGATGGACATACGTACCAACTCATCAAACAATACCGTTTATGCCGATGCAGACGGTAATATTGCCTATTACCACGGTAACTTTGTGCCAAAACGCGACCCTAGTTTTGACTATTCAAAACCTGTCAGTGGCACAATCGCAAAAACAGATTGGAATGGGATACATACGGTGGATGAAACTATCAGTATTGTGAATCCAAAAAATGGCTGGATCCAAAATGCTAATTCCACACCTTTTACTGCGGCCGGTGAGTTCAGTCCTAAAGCAGAAGATTACCCTACCTATATGGCACCAGACTCAGAAAATTATAGAGGTATTCACGCGGTTCAAGTCTTAACTGGTCAATCTGATTTTACCTTAGATAAGTTAATTGAGGTGGCGTATGACCCATATTTACCAGGTTTTAAAACCCTTATATCTGGCCTAATCAATGCTTATGATGAATCTCGTAACCCGCCCAAAAGTTTAGCTGAAGCCATTAATACACTTCGCCAATGGGATTATCGAGTATCTGTGGATTCTACTGCTATGTCTTTGGCTCATTATTACGGTATGCAATATTTAGCTGAAGGCTCTCGCCCAGAAGGTAAAAATTTGATGCAGCTAATTGAACATTTTGGCAATACTTCGCTGCGTTCTGAAAGGTTAAAAATCTTTGAGATGGCAGTAGAAAAGCTAAACACAGACTTTGGCCAGTGGAATACTCCTTGGGGCGATATAAATAGACTGCAAAGACTGACAGGCGATATTGATTTGCCGGTAGATGATTCACAGCCAAGCATCCCAATTGGTTTGGCTTCAGGGCGATGGGGGGCGTTAGCTGCTTTTGGAGCCCGCAGCGTAAATGGCAGCAAAAAACTTTATGGTTACAGGGGTAATAGTTTTGTCGCTGTGGTGGAATTTGGCGATAAGGTAAAAGCCAAATCGTTATTAGCAGGCGGCCAAAGTGGCGACCCTAAATCTGAGCATTTTTACGACCAAGCGCAGCGTTATGCTCAAGGTCAATTTAAGGATGTGGCTTATTACAGAGAAGATGTGTTGAAGCGGGCAGTGGAACAATATCAGCCGGGCAAGCGCCAATAAAACTGGTGCTTACCCTCTAAAAAAATATGGCTGACTAACCCTTGGCCATATCATCGCCTTTTGAGTCAGCAGGCCGTGCTTTTAAATACTGTTGAGTTATTTTTTCAGCGGAACGACCTGCTACATAACCACCTAAACCTATTTGTAGCAAAGTCCAAGCTTGGTCAGCCAATGGGGTCACTAATAAACCGAAACTATTAAGCACCACTAAGGCCAAAAACGTCAGCATGGTGATGGGTCGCCAATTACGTTGCATCCATGACTGTCCAGTGGCTTCGGCTGTAATAATTGCCGTTTTGCCTTCCAGTAATTTGCTTTCGTAATCAATGACTTTGGCCAATAACTCGTTTTCTACCGCTTTAATTTGTGCTTGTAGTTTGAGCTTTTCTTCGTCGCTGGTGTGGATTTCATCGATTAACTTAGCGGCAGGCTCAAAGATGTTACTGATAAAAGAAAAAACGTTCATATTCCCTCCTAGGAATGGGTTTGTTCTGAGTTAGGCATCATCTTTTTAAATGCCGCATAGTGTTTTTGTATTTTGTTGCCATACACTTTTTTCTGACCTTTACCGTTGTACATACCTGCAAAATCTTCAAAGGCTAAATCTTTTAGATATTGCAGCATTCTTGGTGAGAAAAAATCAAATAAGCCATTAACTTGGCCTTGAATACTGCCAGCAAAGGCATCAAACATTTCGACTACCGATTGATAACCAATACGTTCAAAATGAAACCCCATAATTTGTGGTGCACCCATGCTGATAGACAATATGGCTGCGTTTTCATCTAACTGGCGAGCAAATTCAAATACTTGCCATTCATTTGCTTGGCGGCCATGAAATGACTGCCATTCTCCACTGGGTTCTCTGCGCCATTCGTGGCCACGCCACACTTTGTCATTGCTGTATCTAAAGTGTTGACGATATTGTTGTGGGTTGTGTTTACCCCAAAACTTCCAAAATTTATGGTTCTCAAAACGAATGATCATGCGGTCACTGTTATTTTGTTCAAAGCCTTTACCAGAGCTTTCTACGCATAACACTGCTAATGCACAGGCTACGTCTAGTTGTTTTTTATCACTCAAATCTGTTAATAACGCACCCCATCTATTCCATGTTGCAGCGGCATTACGTTGTTCGCTGTTGCCAGCAACAGTCAGAATTGTGCTAGGTGTGAGTCGAGACAATGTTTGACCCACTTCAGCAATAGGAATACCCACATCATCTTGATGATCGGATAACACTATAGGGTCTGCTTGGGTGGTATCGAATTGGGAATCATCTATTGCGGTTAAAAAGCGACTGGCTACATATCCTCTATTGCCATTAAAACGAATTTGACTCCAGTTTTGTTGTTGCCCTTCAACCCATATTTTTCCGCCCATTCTGATTTGGCCAAATAGGCTGGCACTTGGATAGGGAGCGGAACGCACGTTTAAACGGTCTGCACTGACTTTGGCATAATAGCCTTTAGATACGTAAACCAAATCCACAAATCGTGCTGCAACATAAGCAGTTTCGCCATTGAATTCGATTTCTAACCAGTCATTTAACACCGCTAGCGTTTTAACTGATGCCCCTCGGCTTATTGTTGCTAGGTGTTTGGCACTGGATGAAGGGCCTTGGCGTACATTCAATCTGCTGGTGTTAACGGTGCCAGTAAGTCTAGCTAGGTCGTTAACTGGTTTGAGATAGTGGGCTGAAACAAAACCAAAGGTATCTTTGTAGTTAAGATGTAACCAATTATCAAAAGGGCCTTCACCCTTAATCACCATACCTTCAGTGAGTTGTCCCAATATGGCTCCACTGTGTGTAGGCATGCTGCGAACATTGAGTAATGAGGTAGAAACTGCGCCTAACATAGTGGGTACCCGCTACGGGCAAATAAAACGAAGAGGTCAAACACGTTATTGATCCTTTGACTAATTTTTGAACAGTTATGAATATAGAGTGCTGTTCGAAAATTTACAAACTCAGCGGGTCAGTTAAATATCCTCTTGTTGGTTATGTGGACTGGTGAGTGTGTTGATCACAACGTTCTAAATTTAGCATTAACCGCTTCGTATACTAACCTTGCTGCTAACTTGGCTGTTCTGTTATCAATGTCATAATAGGGATTCATTTCGGCAATATCTGTAAGCGTCCAGTTATAGTGGAAAGCAGATTGTGACTGGGTTATCCAGTGCAGCATTTTGATCACAAATTCAACTGAAATGCCTAAAGCACTGGGTGCGCTGACACCAGGTGCAATATTTCCCGGAAATGCATCAAGGCAAACAGTCACATAAAGTTCATCGACCTCTTTTAACATCAGCTCAAGTAATTGTTTAGCGGCATTAAAGTCGCAATCAATATCTAACAAATAACGTGTGTTGGTTTGTTTGACATAGGCAAAAAGTGCCGAGGTATTGGATGATTCAGCCACACCTAAACACGCATAATGAAACGGCTGATTCTGAGTTTGGCAATGTTCAGCAATTTGTCTAAAGGGCGTGCCTGAACTGGTATGTTGCTTTGGGTTACGTAAGTCAAAATGCGCATCAAAATTAATGATGCCAATCTTCTTGTTGGGTTTGTCTGCAAGGTGTTGAGCTAAGCCTTGGTAACTGCCCCAAGCAATTTCGTGTCCGCCACCTAAACCAATCACAAATGAATGTTTATTTAAACTCTTGGCGATTTGCTGGGCATAGTGAGTTTGCGCTTCAGGCAAATGTGTTTCAGCAATAATATCACCTAGGTCCGATAAACCACAATCAGCATGCCAAGCTAAGTTAGCAAGGCTATTACGAATGGCATTTGGGCCTTTTGCAGCACCAATTCTGCCTTTATTAGCGGCTACACCCAAATCACATTCAAAGCCAAGTAAGGCGCAACTGTTGGTGTGTTGTTTGGTATCTACTACTTGGTGCCATCGCAGGCCATTTTGACCGTCTTCTGTATCTTCACGGCCCTGCCAGTGATGGTTTTTTTCTAGTTTTGACATTGTTCTTAACACTCCCTTCCAGCAAACCACTTAGCCGATGGCCTATGTTGGTTAATGCCATACACCAATTCTGCTGGCTGTTCGATATCCCATAAACATAAGTCCGCATCCATGCCTGCCTTCACTTGGCCTTTGTTTGTCA
Organism: uncultured Paraglaciecola sp.; assembly: GCF_913020055.1. Taxonomy (GTDB): domain Bacteria; phylum Pseudomonadota; class Gammaproteobacteria; order Enterobacterales; family Alteromonadaceae; genus Paraglaciecola. Next base: position 19,030 of record NZ_CAJWCF010000069.1, read on the forward strand.
GGTTTAGTGCTTTTGCGGCGTTCATGGTGACACCGTAAAGTGCTTCTTCTGGGGTTAAGCCAAACAACACACTGGCCATATTCATTATGGTTAAAATAGAGGCTATTGGTGAGCTGCCAGGATTCAAATCGGTAGCAATGGCGATAGGCACTTTGTTGGCCCTTAGTTCGGCTACAGGTGGTTTTTGTTTTTCACTCAGATAATAAAAAGCACCGGGTAATAACACCGCTACCGTACCCGATTGTTTTAATGCTGGGATATCCTTAGGATCTAAATATTCAATATGATCCACAGACAGTGCGCGAAACTCAGCGGCAAGTTTGGCTCCCTTCAAATCTGAGAGTTGTTCAACATGGGCTTTTACGTCTAAATTGTGGGCTTTAGCGGCGGCAAATATTTTGCGACATTGGGTGGGTGAGAAGCCAATGCTTTCGCAAAACACATCAACACACTGGGCCAATTTTTGTTTAGCTACAGCCGGTATGACTTGCTCACAAACGAATTGAACATAGTCATCAGGGGTATCGCGGTACTCTTTAGGCACTGTATGTGCCCCTAGATAAGTAGGAATAATGGTAACGGGTAAATGCTCAGCAATTTGATTGGCGACTTTGAGCATTTTTAACTCGGTCTGCATATCCAAGCCATAACCCGACTTTACTTCAATGCTGGTTACACCTTCTTCAACCAGCCTAGCAGCACGTTTAATTGCACCTTCGAGTAAAGTTTGTTCTGACGACTCTCTGGTGGCGTTCACCGTGCCTTGAATACCACCACCTTGCTGGGCTATTTCAGTGTAGGTTTTGCCTTGTAACCTTTGCTCAAATTCATTGGCTCTGTTGCCGCCAAAAACAAGATGTGTGTGGCAGTCAATAAACCCTGGTAACAACCATTTATTGTCGCCATCGTATTTTTGAGTCGATGCATATGATTCTTCTGAGGCATCAAATATGGTGAGCACTTTACCGTTTTTAATGGCCACCGAGGATTGAGTGAGGTGGCCGTAAGGCTCGCCATTTTTTTGCATCGAGGCAATGCGCACATTGTTTATTACCAGATCACACTGCTTAGTCATGACTCTCACCATCTTGATTAGATACAAATGAGTTTACTTGTACATACTTGTATATACAAGTATGTTGCTATAGATTATATACCCATAATAAACACTTTAACTCTGTGGTTAATGATGAATAATAAATCTTCGGTGCAAGCCAGATTTGTACAAATTAAGTCTGCACTTTTAGACCAAATAGAAAGTGGCGAAATGTCTCCCGGTGACAAAGTATTGTCTGAAAACCAGTTGGCCGAAAGCTTTTCTGTGAGTCGTATGACCGCCCGCCGTGCTTTAACCGAATTGGTTGATGAGGGGATTTTGGCCCGAACTCAAGGTGTAGGCACTTTTGTGTCTGACAGTAGGCCCATGAGTTCAATTCTTGAAATTCGCAGCATAGACGACGAAATCACGCAACGCGGACATCATTATTCAAACAGGGTGTTGAGTGTTGAATCAATACAGACATCTGAACAACCAAGTGTTTGGTTGGGCGTTGCCGTTAATAGTTTGGCATTTCAAACTAAGATTGTGCATATGGAAAATGGGCTCGCAATACAGTTAGAAGAACGCTTGGTTAATCCATTACTAGCGCCTGAGTACATCCAACAAGACTTTACCCAGACAACTGCCAACCATTATTTGAGCAAGGTAGCACGGCTCACTCAGGCGGACCATTCTGTTGAAGCCATATTACCCGACCAAGAGATGGCTCACATATTAGACATACCCATTGCCCAGCCCTGCTTGAAGCTAAGCCGCAGAACTTATTCAAGTAAAGGCATTGTCAGTTACGCCCGTTTATATCATCCAGGTAATCGCTATCGAATTGGCGGTCACTTGGATTTTCACCCAACAAATTAGGATATTTTTATGAATCGTTTTGATCCCAGTCGCATTATCCGTGCACCTAGAGGTAATCAACTCAACGCTAAGAGCTGGCAGACAGAAGCGCCCCTTAGGATGTTAATGAACAATCTTGACGCGGAAGTGGCTGAACATCCGCAAAGTTTAGTGGTGTATGGTGGCATTGGACGCGCCGCGCGAGACTGGCCAAGTTACGACAAAATTGTTGAAGTACTAAAACGCCTGAATAACGATGAAACCTTACTCATTCAAAGTGGTAAACCGGTAGGTGTGTTTCCAACCCATGAAAATGCGCCAAGAGTATTGATCGCTAACTCAAACCTAGTGCCTCATTGGGCAAACTGGGAACACTTTAATGAATTAGATAAACAAGGCCTGATGATGTACGGCCAAATGACCGCGGGCTCTTGGATATACATTGGCTCACAGGGCATAGTGCAGGGCACTTACGAAACTTTTGTCAGTGTGGCAAAACAACATTTTAAAGGCGTAGCTAAAGGTCGCTGGATATTAACCGGTGGTTTAGGTGGCATGGGCGGCGCGCAACCCCTTGCGGCCACTATGGCGGGTTTTTCAATGTTAGCCATTGAAGTGGATGAAAGCCGTATCGATTTTCGCATCAAGACTGGGTATTTAGATAAAAAAGCCAACAACCTAGATCATGCGCTTGAATTATTAAAACAAGCAAACTTGGCCGGAGAAGCCGTGTCTATTGGGTTGTTAGCCAATGCGGCAGACGTTTTCGCTGAATTAGTAGTGCGTAATGTGACCCCCGATGTAGTCACCGACCAAACCAGTGCCCATGATCCATTAAATGGATATTTACCCCAAGGTTGGAGTTTGGCGCAAGCAGAAAGCATGCGAAAAACGGATGAGTCTGCAGTAGTCAAAGCCGCTAAACAATCCATGGCTGTGCAAGTTAAGGCGATGTTAGATCTCCAAACAAAAGGCGCCGTTACCCTTGATTACGGTAACAACATTAGGCAAATGGCCTTAGAAGAAGGCGTCAAAAACGCCTTTGATTTCCCAGGTTTTGTGCCTGCCTACATTAGGCCATTATTTTGCCAAGGCATAGGGCCATTTCGTTGGGTGGCGTTGTCTGGTGATCCTGAAGACATCTATAAAACCGATGCAAAAGTGAAAGAACTGATCCCAGATAATGCACACTTGCATCAATGGTTAGACATGGCCAAAGAACGTATTCAATTCCAAGGTTTACCCGCTCGTATTTGTTGGGTGGGTTTAGGCGAAAGACAAAAATTGGGTTTAGCTTTTAACGAAATGGTCAGAACCGGTGAATTATCAGCACCCATAGTGATTGGTCGCGACCACTTAGATTCAGGCTCAGTCGCTTCGCCTAACCGTGAAACTGAAAGCATGTTAGATGGCTCTGATGCGGTATCAGATTGGCCAATACTCAATGCCATGCTTAACACCGCTGGTGGCGCAACCTGGGTTAGCCTGCATCACGGCGGTGGTGTTGGCATGGGATTCAGTCAACATTCTGGTGTGGTAATTCTGTGTGATGGCACTGACGACGCTGCAAAACGTATCGCTAGAGTGTTACATAACGACCCCGCTACAGGCGTGATGCGCCATGCTGACGCAGGTTATGACCTAGCCAAAGAGTGTGCGCAAAAACACAACTTAGACCTGCCCATGTTAGAAAAACAAGGAGATAAATAATGCAGCATATAGTTATTCAACCGGGCGAACTAACCTTAGCGCAATTACGTGACGTGCATCGTCAACATATTCCTATTTCTTTGTCACCTGATGCCCACGAAGCTATCCATGCAGCTGAAAAGGTGGTGTTGGGCGTGATTGCAGAAAATCGCACTGTGTATGGTATTAACACCGGTTTTGGTTTACTAGCTAATACCAAAATTGATGTGTCAGAACTTGAACTTTTGCAACGTAGCATAGTGTTGTCACACGCTGCAGGCATTGGCAATTTTATGACTGAAGATGTGGTGCGTTTGTTGTTATTACTTAAAATAAATTCGCTGTCTCGTGGTTATTCAGGTATTCGCCTGCAAGTGATTGAAGCGCTGATTACCCTTTACAACAAAGAAATATACCCGGCTATTCCAGAAAAAGGTTCGGTAGGTGCTTCGGGCGATTTAGCGCCACTGGCACATATGAGTGTTGTGTTGTTAGGTGAAGGCGAAGTTATTTATCAAGGCACGCGCATTTCAGCAGAACATGCGTTAAAAATTGCTGGTTTAGAAAAAATCGCACTAGCACCTAAAGAAGGATTAGCTTTACTTAATGGTACACAGGCGTCTACTGCGTTTTCCCTAAAAGGACTGTTTTGTGCCGAAAATGCACTCAATAGCAGTATCGCTATAGGGTCATTAAGTGTTGAGGCAGCACTTGGCTCCCGCGTACCTTTTGACGAACGCATTCATCAGGTGCGCGGTCATCAAGCACAAACGGATGTAGCGGCGGCTTACCGAGCTTTATTAAAAGAATCTACTATTGGCCACTCACACGAAGGCTGTGCAAAAGTGCAAGACCCTTATTCATTGCGCTGCCAACCACAAGTGATGGGGGCTTGCTTGCAACAAATGCGTTTTGCCGCACAAACCCTTGTGATTGAAGCCAATGGTGTATCAGACAACCCACTCGTGTTTGCTGACAGTGGCGACATTCTATCTGGTGGTAATTTTCACGCTGAAATCGTGGCTATGACCTCAGACATGTTAGCTATTGCCCTATCTGAAATCGGCGCGTTATCTGAACGACGTATGGCCTTGTTGATTGACTCACACCTAAGTGGTTTACCACCCTTTTTAGTGGACAACGGCGGGGTGAATTCAGGCTTTATGATTGCACAAGTTACCAGTGCCGCTCTTGCCAGTGAAAACAAAACCCTAGCCCATCCCGCATCCATAGACTCACTACCCACATCGGCTAACCAAGAAGACCACGTCTCCATGGCTACCTTTGCAGGCAGACGATTATGGGATATTTTTGACAATGTAGCGGGGATCTTAGCCATCGAATGGCTCGCGGCGAGTCAAGGCTTAGACTTTAGAGCACCACTAGAAACCAGCGACAAACTCAAATCAGTGAAGGCCTTGTTACGCACAAAAGTGCCTTTTTACGACAAAGACCGTTACTTTTCACCTGACATAGAAAATGCCAAAAAATTGATAGTGAACCGTAGCTTGTTGGATAACGTTGCTATCGACTTGCTGTAATAGCATTTTGTTTTTGGAACTTTTTTAGCAATACCAAGGGATTGGTATTGCTAGCAGATAACACTCTGTTCTGGCAAATCGATAGGACTTACTGTGCCTGCTCGTCTGCTACCCACTACATGAGTGTAAATTTCTGTAGTTCTAAGATCAGCGTGTCCTAGTAGTTCTTGTACTGTTCGAATATCCGCTCCTGATTGCAATAATCTCGTGGCAAATGAATGACGAAATGTATGAGCCGTCACTCTCTTCAAAACACCCGACTTAATGACAGCTTGGCGTAAAGATTTAGCATAGGCTGTTTCGTGTATATGATGACGACATATATAACCGTCGATTGGGTGGGTACAACGCACACTTGATGGAAATAAGAATTGCCAACTGGCTTGTTTAGCCGCATTACCATATTTTCTAATCAACGAGGGAGGCAAAGAAGCCATGCCAAAACCTTCGCGTACATCTTTATCATGACACTTCTTTGCGATAGAAATTTGACATTTAATAGGGTCAGCGAGTGATTGAGGTAGAAGTGTATACCTGTCTTTTCCACCTTTTCCTCTAAATATAAAAATGGATTTGTTCACAAAGTCGATATCTTTTATGCGTAATCTCAAAGCCTCGTGCACCCTCAAACCACTACCGTATAAAATTCCCGTTACTAACCAGTATTTGCCTAACATACACATTAATATTTTTTGTACTTCTTGCGCATTTAATACGGTGGGTAGATTTCTAGGTTTTTTAGCATAACCAAATTTCAGGTTCTTGAGCTCTGTATCCATTACATGTTTATACATAAATACAATCGCACACAAAGCTTGATTTTGTGTTGCCGCACTAACACCTCTAACAACAGCAAGATGAGATAAAAAGGCTTCTACCTCCCTATTACCCATATCACGTGGATGCTTCAAATGATGAAAACGAATAAAATACTTAACCCAATACAAATAAGATTTTTCAGTTTTCAAACTATATTGTTTTGTCCGTATAACCGCTCGAATTGACTCTATAAAAGGTGATATAATGATTTGCCAGTTAGCTGTATGTATATACAGTTATAATGTAAAAATCCAAATATTCAACAATTTCAATGGGCATAATAAGCCATTTAAGGCTTTACTTCTGCAGGAGCGGTTTTGTATCTAGCTGTTTTGTATGTGTTTTCTTTTTACCCTGCGTATTTATCCAGACCTAAAAGGCTGGATAAATACATGGCTTGGTTTGATCATAAAATATCAAATCTAGATTCGCCTTTTCAAACGCTTAAATTTATGAAATGCTGTAGAAAAAATTAACCTGAATATTGAGGTAAGAATGAGAGTAGTGTTT
>NZ_CAJWCF010000070.1 GCF_913020055.1 uncultured Paraglaciecola sp.
GCGGGAATAGCTCAGTGGTAGAGCACAACCTTGCCAAGGTTGGGGTCGCGAGTTCGAATCTCGTTTCCCGCTCCAATGTTTAGTCAATTTCAATACAGCTCAAATCATTTTACCAAGCAAACTTTGCATGACAACGCAGTTAGCGTTAAACATTTTTATCCCAAATACATCTTCCTAGACTTTTAAACCTCAAATATATCAAGCCGATTTATTCGATGGTATGAGTTACACCTTAAACAAAAGCATTGCTATTAAAGGCATACAAATTCATAATTGCAACTGGTCTAACCAGAGGCGTGAGTCATGGCTGTAATTAATCCTTTAAGAAAATTTGTAGACAAAGTAAACACATATCCCAATTGGTTGAGTGCGAAACTCATGACTTGGGTATTTAGATATAAAGTTAAACTAGCGGGCACAACAGGCATAGAAGTGCTGCAAACAGACGGAAAAACCGCTACATATCGGCAAAAGAATAAACGCAAAGCACAGAATCATATTGGCAGTGTGCATGCAGCTGCCATGGCGCTGTTGGCTGAGTCTTGCACTGGCTTTATTGTTGGGATTAATTTGCCGGGTGATAAGTTACCCCTGATAAAACGTATGGACCTAAATTACGTTAAACGTGCGACGGGTGACATGACGGCTGTAGCCAGTTTAACAGACAAACAAATTGCCTTGATGCAAACAGCTGAAAAAGGTGAAGTGAACGTTAAAGTTAACGTCACTGATGCCAACGGAATTGAGCCGATTGAATGTGAAATGATATGGGCGTGGGTTGCAAAAAGGTAAGGCGATCTAGGCTTTGGAATAGTGCGGGTATATATGTGATTTTAAAAGGTCCATTCCCGCTCTCAGACTCATTAGAAATATCCAGCATTTGAATCAGATAATTCATACAAAAATAGTTGACAGATTTTGATTTTAAATTATAAAGCAAGTTAAACGAGACGAGTGTACTGACTTCGTTAACTCTTAGTATCCGTCTTTTATTTAATCAATGATCATAAATCTTATTAACTTACTTTTTGTGGGGGTTGTTATGGCGAAACTTACGAGAGAGCTTTTAGTCAAACGGATGTTCAGTGATGGGAAAAATTATCCTTATGGTTTTTCACGTTCTGGCGATTTTTCAATTAGTGAAAGCAAAGCGTTATCTCAATATGGATGTTTAATTGCTGCTTTAGTTGACGGCCAAATTGAGCCAGAGACAAGCGAAGACAATAACTTGTTAGCTGCTGCATTTGGCAAAAAAGAGCCAGAAGGTGCAGCTGAAAAAGCATGGGTAAAATATCAGAAACGTATCAATCGCCCTAAATTAGGCAACGTCTATGGCAATCATCGACCAGTATTGGTAGACGATGATAGTGATGATGATGCAACTATCGAACAAGATGATTTGGAAGTTGAGATGGATGATGAATAAATAGTTGTTAATGAAATGTAATTTTATCCTAAAAATCGTTTAAAAACACCATTAATTAGAATTTCTATCCTAATATACCCGTATATTGGGATATGTATCTCACTTTTGTCCATTTTCATGTTTAAATTTCCTAATCGCTCACGTATAGTGCTCCTTCATTTTAAATTAATAATTTTCTGGAGTGATTCTGATGGAGATGATGTCAGGCGCCGCAATGGTTGTGCGAACGCTAAAAGATATAGGGGTAAAACATGTATTCGGGTATCCAGGTGGTGCCGTACTAGATATTTATGATGCGTTATACGCTCAAAAAAATGTCGAACATGTCCTCGTCCGTCATGAACAAGCCGCTGCCCATATGGCAGACGGTTATGCCAGATCAACGGGTAAAACAGGTACTGTATTAGTTACATCAGGTCCTGGAGCAACTAATACTATTACCGGTATTGCCACTGCGTTTATGGACTCAATTCCTATGGTGGTTTTATCTGGTCAGGTACCATCTAAGCATATTGGCGAAGATGCTTTCCAAGAAACAGACATGGTGGGTTGTTCTAGGCCTATCGTTAAGCACAGTTTTCTGGTCAAACGTGCTGTAGATATTCCTGAAGCGATTGCCAAGGCTTATTACATTGCCAATACAGGTCGTCCTGGACCTGTGGTGGTTGATTTACCTAAAGATATAGTTAACGTTTCAGAAGAACACCCTTATCAATTTCCTGAAGATGTCACTATGCGTTCGTACAACCCAACGCTTAAAGGACATAACAAGCAGATTAAGAAAGCGGTTAAAACCTTACTAGAGTCAAAAAGACCTATTCTTTATGTTGGTGGTGGCGCGATAACAGCAGAAGCCAGTGACTTAGTGACAGAACTAGCTGAAAAACTAAATGCACCTGTCACTTCTACTTTGATGGGCTTAGGTGCCTTTTCGTCTGTTCACGAACAGTTTGTTGGCATGTTAGGCATGCATGGCAGATTGGAAGCGAATAAGGCGATGCATAATGCCGATTGTATTTTAGCTTTAGGCGCGCGTTTTGATGATCGCGTGACTAACAATGTGGATAAGTTCTGTCCACATGCGAACATTATTCATGTTGATATTGATCCCGCATCCATTTCTAAAATTGTTGGCGCTCATGTGCCTGTTGTTGGCAGTATAGATGAAGTGGCTAAGCAGTTACTTAAAGAGATGGGCAAAATTGATGCTAAGGCGCAAAAAGAAAAAGTTGCCGATTGGTGGGAGCAGATAACGCAGTGGCGTTCTCGTAAATGTTTAGATTATAAAAAAGACAATGGATTAATTAAACCCCAAGAAGTAATAGAGTCTTTATATAAGCATACTAATGGCGATGCGTACGTTAGTTCCGACGTAGGTCAACATCAAATGTTTGCCGCATTATATTATCCTTTTGCTAAACCCAGACGTTGGATCAATTCTGGTGGATTAGGCACCATGGGCTTTGGTTTACCAGCTGCTATGGGGGTTCAAATGGCACACCCGGAAGCTGTGTCTACAGTAGTTACCGGTGATGGCAGTATTCAAATGAATATCCAAGAATTAGCGACTTGTATGCAGTACAATTTGCCTATCAAAATTATCTCTTTGAACAACCGCGCGTTAGGTATGGTTCGTCAATGGCAAGATATGATCTATAAAGGCCGTCATTCACATTCTTATATGGATTCAATGCCTGACTTTGTTAAGTTGGCTGAAGCTTATGGGCATATTGGTATAAGGGTGACTAAGCCTGAAGAGTTAGATGAGGCAATGGCAAGATGTTTTGCGGCTAAAGATAGACTGGTATTTATGGACATAGAAATAGATCAAAACGAACACGTCTATCCTATGCAAATTAAATTTGGTGCAATGGATGATATGCGATTAAGTAAAACGGAGCGTACATAATGAGAAGAATTATTTCTGTATTAATGGAAAATGCTCCCGGTTCTTTGTCACGTATTGTGGGGGTATTTTCACAACGTGGGTATAATGTTGACTCTTTGTGCGTTGCGCCAACCGATGACAAGAGTTTGTCGCGTTTGACGATTGTCACTGAAGCCGATGATAAAGTCATCGAACAGATCACCAAACAAGTTAACAAGTTGATTGATGTATTAAAAGTGACTGATTTATCTGATGGTCATCATGTTGAGCGCGAATTAATGCTGGTTAAGGTAGCAACCCGTAGTGAGTTGATCCGAGCAGAGATCAAACGTAATGTCGATATATTCAGGGCGCAAATTGTTGATGTAGATGCTAACAATTATACAATTCAAGTAACAGGTACCAGTGATAAGTTAGATGCTTTTGCACATACATTGAGCCAAAGTACCGAAATTATCGAAGCGTCGAGAACGGGCGTATGTGGATTATCTAGAGGTGAAAAAGCGCTACGTCCATAAAATAGCGTTTATATATCAAAATTCAAAAAAGCCCTAACGGGCTTTTTTTGTAAATAACTTTCAGAAGTTGTTTGAAAAATGAGATTTTTAAGTGTTTATTATAACATACTGTAGTTAAAATACGTTTTTGTGTAATTATATTACAGTCTCGTTGATACCCAATAACTCTATCCTTATTCCGATAAAGAATATAAGTTTCCACTAAATTTGTTTTAAACCAACGGCTTGCAAGTTTTGTGTCTTTTTGTTTTCGTTCTTTACAATTTGTTAATCAAAACCTCTCAGAAAAAAAACAACTTATTTTTGTAATTTAATTACAATTGGGTTCATCAGGTTGAGGCAACAAACTCAGCGACCATATTTTAAATAATTTAAATTACTGGAGTGTTTTATGAAAAAGTTACTTTTATCCACTGTTATTTGTGCCGCTACATTATCGTTTAACGCAAGTGCATCATTAAAAAGCGCGAGTAATTTTAAGTTTGTTGGCGATACTCAATACGCTGATCTTTGCGAGGCCGCTGCAACTAATGACTTAAGTTTGTTCAAAAAGAATGTAAAACAACACGGCTTTCGCCTAAATGCTAGCAAACGTAAAATGCTAATGTTATTAACCAGTGGTGATAATTTTCAATGTGCTGGTCAAAATCTGGTTGCGTTTTCTGAGTCTCGTGGCTCGCAAGATATTGCTGACTACTTAACTGGTACTGAAGCTGAAGTTAAAACTGCATCAACCAGTAAATATAAATTTGTAGGTGATAGAAACTTTAAAAACTTCTGTAAATCCGCGGTAACAAATAATGTTGGTTTGTTTAGACGTGCTGTAAGCAGTCAAATCGGTAATTTAGGTTTTACTAAAAAAGAAGTAATCGACAAAGTACTTGATGCTGACAATGTAACATGTGCTGGAGAAAGTTTAGGTGAGTTCTTCCAGTCACGTGAAGCGACTAACGTTATGAGTTACATCGCTGATAAAACTGCCCAATAAACAATATTGTTTTAAAACGAAGTGATATTTAAAAAGCAAACAGTGAAGGCTGTTTGCTTTTTTTATGCTTAAAAAGGCTAGTAAAATTTACTATTTCTCTATTTTGGGGCACTAAAATAATCTAGATTGGTTACCAAACAAGCTCTGCGAAGTGCAGTCGACACATTGATTCATACCTATCATTTCCGCCCACTTCTACCTGTTCGCCTTCTTTTACTACTTGTCCATTTTCATCGATTCTGACTACAAAAGTCGCTTTTCTTCCACAATGACAAATGGTTTTTAATTCTATCATTTTGTCAGCCCATGCCAAAAGGTAGCGGCTGCCTTCAAAGGTTTCTGCTAAAAAGTCTGTGCGTAAACCATAAGCCAATACTGGTATATTAAGCTTGTCAACAATATATATTAACTGCTGCACTTGTTGCTTAGTTAAAAATTGTGCCTCATCAATAAAAAGACAATCCACCTTACCTTTAGCTAGTAAGACTTCTATGGCTGACTGCATGTTGGTTTTTGGTGTGAAAAGGTGTGCTGAGGACTCAAGGCCTATTCTAGATGCGACTTTACCTTGACCAAACCTATCATCTAATGCGGCGGTAAAGATTTCAGCATTCATGCCTCTTTCGGCATAGTTGTAGGCTGATTGAAGCAAAGACGTGGATTTTCCAGCGTTCATCGCTGAGTAATAGAAGTAAAGTTGCGCCATGAATAAGAGCTCTCGGTAAAAAACAGCTATTTTGCCCTGATTAGTGACAAATTAAAATCACCAATAGAAAGATTAATGGACTCTACAGAAAGCTTAAGAAAAAATACTAGTGATGGGGTTTTGCCAAATAACTAAGTCTTCGTTTTTCATTGGTTTAGCGAAATAATAACCTTGTAGGTAATCAACCCCCATGGCTGAAAGTGCAATGGCTTGTTCTTTTGTTTCAACTCCTTCCGCAATAGTCTGACAATTCAATTCACGGGCAATGAACAAAGTAGCACGTATTATGGCTTCGCCTTTTCCTTCAATGTTATCTACAAAAGATTTGTCTATTTTTACGTAATTGACGGGTAAAGACTGCAGCTGTGACAAGGAAGAATAGCCAGTACCAAAATCGTCGATTGATATGTCAATCTTACGAGCTTGAATTTGCTCTAACTGTTGACGAATTTTGACTTTGTTTTCTACAAATGTGGACTCTGTTACTTCTAGATGTAACCTTTCAGGAGCCAATCCACTGCTTCGTAGGCAGTTATCCAATAATCTAATAAACCCATCATCCATCAACTGAATTACAGACACGTTGACAGAAACTGCTGCCTGCTGATTAAATTGCCAATGTTTTGCATCCATACAGGCACGATTTAATACCCAAGCGCCGATTTCCTTAATAAGCCCAGACTTTTCGGCTAATGGTATGAACACATCAGGTCCAATAAACTTATCGTTAAAATTCCACCTTAACAGCGCCTCAAATGCAAATGATACATTGTCTTTTGCTGTCTGAATTGGCTGGTAACATAAGTAAAACTGTTTTCTTTCAATTGCATGTTGCAGACCTTCTAATATCATTTGCGATGCCGCAATTTTTTCTTTTAGGTCATTGGAAAACACACGAGGAAGTTTATTGTCAGATTGTTTCTGCTCACACATTGTTAAGTCAGCAAGTTGAATAAGTTCAGTTGCTGACAAACTGTGAGCAGGCGCCATCGCTATGCCAATTGAAGCTGATAGATGTAATTCATTGCCATGCACATAGATAGGTTGTGTGATACTCGTTGCAATAGCCTTAGCGATAGACATGGCTGTATCTTGATCGCTATAGGGTAATGCCACTAAAAATTCATCACCATTCCATCGCCCAGCACGGTTATTTTCAGAAAACGCCGAAATCCTTTGAGTGACCTGCACTAAAACTGAGTCACCTACTTTATGACCCATAGTATCGTTAATTTTTTTGAAGCCGTTTAGGTCAATAAACAGTAATGCAAGAGGACTGTCTTTTACAATTGATAGTTCTATCAACGACTCAAGACTTTTAGTAAAGGCTTTACGATTGACTAATTGGGTTAAGGAGTCGCGATTACTGAGTTGATAGATTTCTTCAGTGCGTCGTTTAACTTCGTCTTCTAAATTAATATTGGTTTGATTTAGCTCACTGGAGGTGACTTTTAATTCTTTATTAGTTAATGCAATATGATTTTTTTCGTTTTCCAGTTCTGCAATTAATAATGCATTCAGGTTTTTTTGGTGGATTGCGTCAGAGGTAAAGCGGGACGCTTTGATACGAGAAATAAACATAATCAACACAAAAGCCACACCCAAAATGCCTAACAGTTGACGATGTTCTTCATCAGAAAATAACCCCATCAGAGCTATGGGTACCAATAAAATCATTGAATAGCTGATTGCAGTAAAGCGACTAGCAGCTAAAAGAGAAGACGATCCGCCTGCAAACGAGGACATCACAACAATTGCGACATATAGCTCAGTATCGTTAAGTTGATTGTAGAAAAAGACCACGTATATTGACCAAGCGATGGCCGTTGAAATACTCCCAATAGCGAAACGTTGCACCCCCAGTTGCCCTGATGATGCAGATTTACTACTTCTTGTTTTCCACTCTGCCCAATCGACTATCCTCAGCAGTAAAATTACGCTGATGAAAAACCACCATATGAGTTTTGGTTGATTGACAGTTTCGCCGCTAATGCCAAAAACCATTAAACTGCTGGCTAGAGCGCTAACAACTATCCCAATAGGACCATTGCTATAAAGCAATGTTGCTGCGTCTAAGTGTGACGCTTTCTCGAGAGTGGTGTTGGTTTTGATGTAGTCATACCTTACGAAAAATCGAACCAATAATCATATTTAGTATCAAAATACAAAATATAATACGTCATTGATGTCATTAAGATCAGTTTAATATTAATCCCAAATTAATCTAGTTTAATTTTTGGAATAAACTTGGCAACAAAGATGCAAATAGTGGGTAAATCGTATTTGATATCATTATGCGCAGGTTGAAAATAATAAAAGTAACGGAATCTACAGGCATTCCAATTTTGATAGTGACACATTGTTCACCTCAAAATTGTTTTAAAATTTGCTCGTCGTAATTATCTACATTTAGCGTTAAGTTATACTGATTAGCTAAACTATCAAGCTCTGCTTGTTGAACTGATAACTCATCCATGACGATAGTGTTATCGTCTAGTTGCCATAATAGGCGTGAACCTGCATAACTATAATGAATAGCGATTAACGCATTGGAATCACCTTGGCGCCCTGCGGCTAAAAGTTTAGGCATCCTTCGGTTGATTTTATTCAGTGCTTGTTTGAGTTCCCATACATAGACAACTTCGGTCATAAAGTCGTGAGTACGGTATTTATGAAGAAACCAGGCAATTGTGACACTTGTCATCACTACGCCAAGTAAGTTCCAATTAAAATGGCTACCACTTTCATCAGGAAATAATGCAATTAGCGTTTGTGAAATAGCTAAACTGCCTATCACTAAACTTCCTATACACAAAGCAATAACTTGATTTAAGTGTCGGCGATAACGCGCTTTATTTATTTCAATGAGATGCATAAAGGTCCTAATAATAAAATGACAAATGTAAAAAAATGAGAGGGGAAAATTTTGATTATCGAATTATACATAGGTTAATAAATCTAATACATCTAAGTCGTTCTATAGTGACTGCCAATAGATATTATTCTTAATAAATAGATCGAATGTAATTACTCTAAATCAACTATTTGTTGGTCTTCCTTTTTTCACGAACCACCCATTTATCTAACATTTGGGCTAATTGTTCAGATAAAATAGGTTTGGCCAGATAGTCATTCATTCCTGCTTCTAAACATTTTGTATCGTCACCTTTCATTGCGTTAGCGGTTAATGCAATGATTGGGATATCCTGATTAAACAGCCCGTCTTTGTTTGCACAAATGTGCCTAGTGGCATCGTAACCATTCATCAACGGCATTTGGCAGTCCATTAAGATCAAATCGAATGATACGTTGGATGTTTTGAGCGAATTTAAGTCTTCCTGACCATTTTCGGCAAGGTGGTGTTGGCAATGCAAATTCTTCAACATTTCAATAACGACTTGCTGATTAATATAGTTGTCTTCTACAACCAATATATTAGGTTTTTTCAGAACAGGCTTTTCGGATGGACTCGTTTGGTGAAACTGTCGTTGTTCAATTGTTGGTTTTTTATCAAGTGTAGCCAGGAGTACAGCAATAAGCGCGTCGGGTTTAAGTGGTTTGCCAAGATAATCAGTGACTTTTATAGCGGAATCTTGAACTATGTTGACTCCCCCAACTTGGGCCGTCATTAAAAAGAGGTTCATATTAGAAAAGCGTTGGTCTTCTCTTATAGCTTTACTCAGTTCTATACCACTCATGCCAGGTAGCGCTATATCAATCAAAACATAATCGACAGGTTTTTCAGTTTCATGAGCAAACCGTAAGGCTCTTATCGCTTCTTGTGCGTTACTCACACAATGCACTTCGATATCCCCCTGCATTAGAAAGTTCACCACCGAATGTCCCACACTTGCGTGGGAGTCTACAACGAGCAGTTTCTTCCCACTTAAAGGAGCAAGTAAACTCTGAGTTGTCGGAGCGGATGTTTGCCCAGATGGTTCCGATTTTACGGTAAAGCAAAAAGTAGAGCCTTGTTTTATAGCACTTTGGACTGTAATTTTTCCGCCCATCATTTCGCTTAACTGTTTACTGATAGCTAGGCCTAAGCCAGTGCCGCCATACTCACGAGTGCTTGAAGTATCAACTTGCATAAACTTAGTGAACAGCTGTGATTTTTTGTCCTCAGATATACCTTCACCCTTATCAATCACTGTAAATTTTAATGATTCATCGCCGGCACTCTCGACCTTTAATACCACTTCGCCTTGTTGTGTAAACTTAATGGCGTTACTCAATAAGTTGTTCAAAACTTGCTTGACTCTATCAGGATCAATTTTCACCCATCTAGGCAATGTTGGGTCAATATTCAAAACCAGTTCAAGGTTTTTGTCATGGGCACGAGCAGCCATAGTATCAATGGTGTCGCTGAGTAATGAATATAAATTTATGTCCTGTAATTGAATATTGAGTTTGCCAGCTTCAATTTTTGAAAAGTCTAAAATGTCATTAATTAGATGGAGAAGCGAGTGACTACTAATTTTGACTAATTGCGCGAAGTGACGTTGATTTTCATCAAGGTTTGAATTCAAAAGTAAATCGTTCATACCCAATATGCCATTTATAGGAGTGCGAATTTCATGGCTCATGTTGGCTAGAAATTCGCTTTTCGCTTGTTCTTCTGCTTGTTTAAGCTCGGTGATATCTTGAAAAGCACCTCTAAGAGAAGTCGCTACACCTTTAGTAAACTCTGCATAACCCACTGAGCGCACCCAAATGTTATTGCCTTTGGCGGTAGTAAAAGGGGTTTGGAGATCCCAAGGTGTACCATCTTTTATTGCTAAAGCAATTGCTTGCTGAATTTTGGGTCTCGACTCTGGAGAGTAATAGTTTATGGCGTTTTCTAGATCTATCTCTGAACCAACTGGCAACTCGTGAATGTTGTAAACCACATCAGACCAAATTATCTGGTTGGTTAACAAATTAAGTTGCCAACCTCCAAGTTTTGCCATATTTCCAGTGCGTACTAATAATTCTTGTTGTAATTGCCGATCTTGTTCTAGGCTTCTTATTTCTGTGATGTCTGTTTCAATCGCCATAAAGCCAACGAGTTTATTTTGCTCATGTAATGGCTGGCAATTAATCCGCAACCAAAATGGGTGGCCATCTTTATGGTAATTTAATAGTTCTATATTAAATCCTTGATTATTCTTAAGTGCTTTGCTCATCTCTTTTATTGCATTAGGGTCCGTATCTTTACCCTGCAATATTGCCCCTGGGCTAAAACCTTTAACCTCGTCTAATTCGTATCCGGTGATATGGGTAAACATTTTATTAACCCAAGTTGTTTTGCCTTGGGCATCGGTCAAGACAACGGCGTTAATGGTTTCCTCTGCTACTTTGGCTAGTACTAAGTTTTCTTTAAGGCTTTCTTTAAGATTTTCTTGGATGATAAAACTTTCAGTAAGATCGTAGTTAACTCCTATTACTTTAGATACTTTTCCGGCGTTATCACGCACCCCATGTCCGTAGGCTTTTATATAGCGTATTTGCTTGTCAGGCATGATTATTCTGAAGGTGCTATCAAATATTTTATTTTCAAGCAGGGTCAGTTTTAATGTCTGAAATGTTGCCTCTTTATCGTCGGGATGTAATGAATCTCGCCATTCTGATACATTGCCACTAAATGATTTTGGATCACGCTGGTAGAGCAAAAACATTTGTTCGTCCCAAATGAGCTTCTTTGTATCAACATTAAACTCCCATACGCCTATTTGCGCTGCTTCCTTTGCTACTTTGAGACGCTCATTGCTTTTATCTAACTCATCTTGAGCACTTTTTAATTTTGATGATTCAGATAGGGTGGCTATTACTGAACTTTTCTGATCATTACATGAGGGCTTTAAATTGATCGTGACAAAAAACTCATGGCCTTCTTTATGCAAAGCAGGGAAAGCTTCACCTTTACCCATATAGCGTTCATTGTTAGTTTTGAAAAATTGATTTATGTGTTTTTGATGCCCAGAGCTGTATCGTGTGGGCACTAAATCAGCGACATTCATTTGTTCGAATTCTTCTAGGGCATAACCAAACATTTTTACTGCAGCTTGATTAGCATAGAGAATTTCGCCAAGGGAAGATATCTCAAACACAGCACTTGAGACTGAATCCAAAATGGCCTGTAGTCGTTCTACTTCTTTGCCTGCATTGTCTATTGAGATTGCAGTTTTGTTATATTCCATTATTCCCTCAAAATGCAGCGAAAAGGCGCTTTTGTAGATAGAACTATTGATTTTAACACTTTTTTTTATGTTGCCTATTGGCTTAAAGTATTAGAATACGCCTAATGAATTAGTCGGAGAGCAGTTTGTCAGTTAAAAAAGTAGTCGCCCCTAAGTTTGAAATAGCGTTTTTTTTACCTAAATACTGGTTAACTTGGTTGAGTATTCTCATTCTGTATTGCTTGTCTTGGTTACCTTATCGAGTACAAAAAAGTATAGGAAAACTATTGGGGAAACTGCTCAAAGTTGTTGCAAAAAAGCGCTATAACATTGCTAAACGCAATTTGGAATTGTCTTTTCCTGAATTAAGCCCAGAAAAACGCCAAACCATGTTAGATGCTAATCTAGATTATGCCGGTATGGCAATTCTAGAGACAGGCATGGGCTGGTGGTGGCCAACATGGCGTGTTACTCGCAAAGCTGAATTTGAAGGTTTTGAACATATAGAGGCCATTTTAGCCAAAGGCAAAGGTGTACTCGCCTATGCAATACACAATATGAATTTAGAGTTCGCTTGCCGCATAGCCGGTCTAAAATATCCGTCAGTCGTTTTTTATCGTAAACACAACAATAGGTTAATGGAATATATTCAATACTATGGTCGTAAACGTAGTAATAAGTACATGGTTCACAAGCGAAATGTCAGAGGGTTAATCAGTGCTTTAGATGAGCGCGAGTTGTGTTTGTATTTACCTGACCAAGATTATGGACGATCAAAATGTGAGTTTACACCATTGTTTGCAGTGCCAGATGTAGCAACAACAACTGGCTCATTGTTGTTCGCAAAGCAGGCAAATTGTGAGACCGTTTTTTTAGTTTCTATCAGAACAGATAAGGGATATAAAATAATTGCACTGCCAGGACTGGAGAATTTCCCTTCAGGTGACGATAAATATGATGTGACACGTATGAATCAGATGATTGAGAAAATGATAATGCTTGCGCCGGAGCAATATCTTTGGATGCATAAGCGGTTTAAGACTAGACCTAATGCTGATGATCCTTCTCTGTATGATTGAGGGTATATAATGAATGTAAACAATAGTTAGAAAGGTTAATGAAAAAAACGAAACAAGTCTCTAATTCTTTATTTTGGCTTAAACATGTAATGCTTGCACTCATGATTATTGCGATTGCCGTTATAGTTTTGGTCCTGAAGCAAAGCAATGAATCGGGTGTGCGTCCTGAAGGTGATACCAGAAAAAAGAGTATTTCCAGTAATATGAGTAATTTTTATGCAGATTACCGTTTGTCATCTCGCCATCCTCGTGAAGAAGGATTAGGAGACTTTGTCATGGCGGTAAAAAAAGCCGATACGCCATTGGGCGAACGTTTACAAAAAATGGAAAGTCTACAAAAACCAGTGTCAGGAAGATGGGTAGGGGAGCACAAACATCGTTCATTCAAGGCCGGAAGTACACTTCGAAGTGCTATTACCGATTATGCTCAGTCAGAAGGCATGCAAGTAATTTGGGAACTTGAGCAAGACTTTATTGTCAAACACCCTTTTCAACTTGATGATTCTATTTTGGGCAGTTTAAAAATGATTGCTAAAGCTATCGATGCTAATTTTGATGGTGAAGTAAAAGCGTACATGTGTCCTCGCCAACGCTCACTGGTTATTACTGCCAAATCGTCTGAATATTTAGAAAAGCAATGTGCGGAGGCGCGAAGGTAATTTTTGTTATCTGGTGACCTATGTTTTTTCGTCAGAATTCTTTACTTGTTCAACTAAATATTTATGCCAAATCGCTTTTACTTTTGTTTGCAAATCAACAAGGGATGCATTGATTTCAGCTAATTCTCCATTTTGTAAGGCCAGTCGATGGGCATAGTTACGATACTCCAAATATGCTTGATTGAGGGTGTCTGCTTCAGCTTTTGTAATGAGAGATAATTTTGCTAAGTCGGCTAAAATCCTCACATTATCAGGCCATTTGGCTAAGCTAGGAAAAGCACATGTGTGAGCCAACAACATAAACTGCACAATAAACTCTATATCTGCAATGCCTCCAGCATCCTGTTTCAAATCGATATTCTTTGCATCACCTTTGGCCAAATGCTCACGCATTTTTTCTCGCATCGAAACCACTTCTTCTGCTAGTTCCAATAAGACTCTTGGTTTTGACAAAATATTTAAGCGTACTGCACTGAAACGTTCCTGTAATTCACGACAACCTGTTATAAACCTGGCTCTGCCGAGTGCCTGATGTTCCCATGTCCAAGCATTTTCAGTTTGATAAGTGGCAAAGCCATCCACATGGCATACCAGTAAACCAGCGTTGCCTGATGGGCGTAATCGCATGTCTACATCGTAGAGTAAGCCTAATCCCGTTTTGATCGTGAATATATGTAAGATTCGCTGAGCAAGTTTGATATAGAACCCCGTCGCTCCAAGAGGCTTTTTACCATTGGTCAGTTGTTGCCCATCACAATTATGCAAAAAGACTAAATCTAAGTCCGATCCATAACCCAATTCCCATCCACCTAACTTACCATATCCCAAAACCGCAAAACCTTTGTTCTGAATGCTTTTTGGCCCTTGTGTTTCACATACAGGTACACCATATCTGGCAACCATTTGTTGCCAAGCAATATCCACAACTTGCACAATAATAGCTTCGGCTAGATGAGTTAGATGATCACTGACCTGCATTACCGGCAATGCATTTGAAATATCGGCCGCTGCGATTTTTAGTTGTTGAGTTAGTTTAAACTGGCGTAGAGTTTCAATTTGTAGTTCTAGATCTTCTGGCTCCACTCGCAATAACGATTGGCGCAGTTCATCAGCATATTGATTAAAGGCCACGGGTTGGTAAAAAGAAACAGGATTGAGTAGTTCATCTAGTAACAACGGAAAACGCGCTATTTGCTCCGTCACCCAAGGACTGGCAGCGCATAATTTAACTAAGTGGAATAATGCCGCTTGGTTTTCAAATAATAATTGCAGATAAGCAGTTCTGCCTAATATGGCATGTAAAACACTTAATACACGCCTAAATAACTCTTCATGATCTTTTGCCGTTGAGCTCAGGATATTATGGATAATCACCGGCATCAGATTATTTAGAGTAGTCAGACCCCTTTGGCCAATGCGCTGCTTGGTCAAATTTTGTTTAAATACGTTTATTTGCTGACAAACATCTTCACCGATTGGCAAACTCGTTTGGTTAACTTCATCTGCTAAATGCCAATGATTTAATATACTTTGTGTTTCTTCGACATCTAATTGTAATTGCCAAAGATCTCTAGCCCCTTGTTGCTGTTCATCTGCAACATCATCCTGCGCTGTTAGGTCTTCTTTGACCAACAACGAGAATTGCTGGTGGACAGTGGCGCAGTGTTGCGCTAACTGTTGCTTAAAGGCTTCATAGTTGTCTATGCCAAGTACATGTAACAAACGTTTTTGGTCAGTGTTGTTATCGGGTAATACTTGTGTTTGTTTGTCCGCAAATTGTTGTAGGCAGTGTTCTATTTTACGCAGCCATAAATAACTATGTTGTAAACTATTAGCACTTTGCGCCGGTAATATTTCTAATTTCACTAGTTCAGATAAGGCTAATTGTAAGCTTTGAACTTTCAGACTTGGCTCTCGGCCACCGTTAATTAATTGCAAACTTTGCACTACAAATTCTGCTTCCCTGATCCCACCTTCACCCAACTTAATATTGTTTGTTAGGCCACGTCTGCGCACTTCTTGTTCAATCATCGATTTCATACTACGCAGTGACTCAATAGCACTAAAGTCTAAATATCTACGATAAATAAAGGGTTGCAGAATATCTGATAATTCTTGTGTGTAAGGGCTAGGTAAATTTAGGATAGATGCTTTGAGCATTGCGTAACGCTCCCAGTCCCTCCCTTGTTCTTGGTAATAATCTTCCATTGCATCAAAATGCATCACAAGTGGGCCGCTGTCACCAAATGGTCTTAGACGCATATCCACCCGATACACTTGTCCATCAGCAGTTATTTGATCCAATGCAGTGATGATTTTCTGGGCCAATTTAGTAAAAAACTGTTGGTTTTCTACCGACTTTTTGCCACCTGAGGTAACACCCACTGAAGGATAAGTAAAAATCAAATCGATGTCTGAAGAAAAATTAAGTTCACCACCACCTAACTTTCCCATGCCCAAAATTAACAAGGGCTGAGGACCACGTTCGCCTTCTGGCAAGCCAAATCTGGGTTGTAAGGATTGATATAACCAATTATTTGTTTGAACAATTAATTGCCGTGCTAGGTCAGATACTTGCGCTAATGAATTCTCTATTGATTGCATGTTGAGCAAATCGCGCCAAGCAATTCTCAGCATCTGAAAATTTCTAAACTGTCGGAGTTTTTGTTGTAAAAGGGCTTCACTATCCACTTCGGTCAATAGCTGTTCAAGCTGTTGTTGGTATTCAATTTGCTTGGCAAAAAGTAATTCTTCGACCAGTAAGTCCGATAGCCAAATCGGATTTTTTAGACATTGCTCGTAGATGAAGTCGCTAAGTGAAAAAGCAGATTTTATCTGCTGTTCAAACGTCTCGAAGCTAACAGAATATTGACGATGTGAAGTCAATTCCAGCCATCTCTGATTACCGATGGCAATCAATTCTTCGGGAAGTGGTGTTAACGGACTATTTTTCATGTTTACTAACCTCAACCATTAGCAGGTTTTGTATTGGAGCATCACAAAGTCTGTTGTTTACCAATTTTACTTTATCAGCTTTATTCAATTTTTTAATCCAAATTTCCAATTTTAGTGCGTCAGAATGGCTATCAACCTTACACCGAAATTTGAGTGTCAGTGGGCCTTTGCCTTTAAGCGCTTTGGCACATTTAGGCCCGCTTGACTGATGTTCTGCAAATCGTCGTTCAATGTTGGTACAAATGCCAGTGTAGTATTGGCTTAATTTGTTTTCGACTATGTAGATGTACCATGGGGTCACTAATTTACTCTTGGAGTTATTTGGGGTCAGGAGTGGGATTGTACATGATGGGAGGAATTCGACTAGTGGAGCAAAATACAAAACAAAAGCATCAGTAATATGGACCAATTTTTTGCTGGTTCCGTCATTGTTTTTCGCTATTAATAGCCAGAAAAACTTAGCCGCATATTTATACTCACTCCAAACAAGAATTGAATAGTATAATTTCAGTGTACAAGTGTACGCTGAAATTATACTATTCAATTCTTGTTTATTTAAGATCCAAATTAATGACCGACTCTACACTTGCTGTTCGCCCTTATTCCCCTCTTGAAGAATCTTTAAATGCAGCAACTCATGGCCTGGGGTTTATCGCTGCTTTTTTGGGGTTGGTGTTTTTATTGTTACGAGTTGATGGAATCTACGGGCAAATTGCTTGTGTGGTGTATGGTTTTTCGATGATGTTGATGTTTCTGTCTTCGACACTTTATCATTGGGTAAGTCGGCCTGATTTGAAAAAAATATTAAAGACCATCGACCACAGTGCTATTTATATATTGATAGCCGGTACTTACACGCCTTTTATGACCTTGGCAGTGGGTGGGACTTTAGGTTTAGTCGCCATGGTATTGATTTGGTCAATTGCTATCGTTGGCATAATGTTTAAGTGTTTTGCTAATAATCGTTTTCCTAAGTTGTCTTTGGTGACCTATTTATTGATGGGGTGGTTAGCAATATTTTTTATCTATCCGTTGTATAACGCTTTGGAAACCACCGGATTTTATTTGCTGTTAGCCGGTGGCCTTTGTTATACGGTGGGTGTGGTATTTTATGCAGCCAAAAAAATTCAGTTTACCCATGCTATTTGGCATGTGTTTGTTGCAGCAGGTAGCTTTTGTCATTTTTGGGCTATTTATAGTTACGTTATTTGATTGCTATGCCTTAGGCAGATGGCTTAAGCTAGGGTTAAGACTTTCCTTTTCTTCTTAGCGAATCAAGCGGTTCTTTATTATGTATGAAAATTATTACGGACTAACTTCTAAACCCTTTCAATTAACGCCCGATCCTAGCTTCTTTTTCGGCAGTAAATGGCATAAACGTGCCATGTCATATTTACAATATGGACTATCTCAAGCTGAAGGTTTTATTGTTATTACCGGTGACATAGGTACGGGTAAAACTACCATTGCCAACAGTTTACTAAATGACATGCAGGAAGATATCGTTGCTGCACAAATAGTCACCCCAAAATTGACACCTGACGAATTGGTGAAAATGGTCGCCAGCAAGTTTAATGTGCCAGTTAAAGGTAGTACTAAGTCTGATATTTTAAATGATCTTGAAGCATTTTTGATGGACCTGCATAAACAAGGTAAACGAGCATTATTATTGGTTGATGAGGCGCAGAACCTACCTTTAGAAACCATTGAAGAATTACGTATGCTGTCTAATTTCCAAGCTTCGGGTAAACCTTTATTGCAAAGCTTTTTACTTGGCCAAGAAGAGTTACAACCTATTCTTCGAGCACCAAACATGGAGCAATTTAGACAGCGTATTGTGGCGTCATGCCATCTTGCTCCGTTAACTGATGTAGAGTGCCAAGCCTATATTGAATATCGTATGCAACACGCAGGATGGGATGGTAAGGCACTATTTTCAGCTGGAGCCTATGACCTGATTTTCCAATTTACTCATGGTGTACCAAGAAAAATTAATACTTTAGTCGACAGAATTCTGCTTTTTGGTTTTCTTGAAGAACTAGAAACATTAGACGAAGAAGCTGTTGAGAACGTGATCAAAGAAGTGTCGGAAGAGATGTTTCAACCTGTGAAACAGGCCCAAACAGAATCACAGCCTAAAGGCATACTTGATGGCCCTACCGAAGAAGGACAAGTTAAAGACGTAGAGTATTATAAAACCATGCTCACTGAATTGGTTGATGCTTTAGATAATGCTATTAGCCAAAAAATCAAACTCACTCGTTACATTGACCGTTTGTTGCAAAAAAAGTACAAAACTTATGTGCGATTGAAGTCTGATGATTAATGTATAACCCTATCAGTGCAAAATAGGTGCCTCAGAACCACTGAGGCGTTTCATTTAAGATAGGGTTAATCTAATTCGTGCACCTTCTGAATAACTGCGACAAAGAACGATGCGCTCCAGGTGTTTCCTTTTAAGCTAGTCTTAACGTTATTCATTCTAAGTAAGCCATTTTCGATTTAAATCACTTTCTACCCTACTAAATCCACTTTTTTGCATGAGAAGGATATTAATGCCTAAATAACAGGCAAATACGGGGTAAAAAGGCAAATTAAGTTAAGTTTTTGTTAAAATATCCGATGTAATAGTTGAACTAACAGGTTAAGATATTATCCGAGGGTTAGATCGTACAATAAATAAACATAAGTAACCTTCAGTTTATTTGTTCTATTTTTGGGAAGTTCTATGAAACGTTTGATTGGTGAAAGAAGAGAAGCATCAGGGTTACACTCTGATGGGCCAGTATTCAAGGAACGACGTAAAGCTTATTATCACGGAAAATACAGTAAGAGAATGATGTCTCTGTTATTACTGGTTAGTTGTGTGACCTTAATTATTATTAAGCAAGGCGCCTAACTAATAAGCTACTTAAAAGCCGCTGCTTGTTGTTTAACTTAAACAACAAGCAGCGGCTTTTTTATTGGGACTTGTTTTAATTGTGCTGGGTTAATTTAGATTGAATAAACTCTGCTAATTTCGCACTGGCTTGGGGATGTTGAGAGTTTCCAGCAAACAAACATATCTTTATTGTGCCTAACTCTGGCAGATGGTCATGCTGAATGATATCTAATTGCTTGGGTACACTACTCTTAGCCAATGCACTAATGCCTAATCCTTGTTTAATGGCTGCTGTGATGCCACTTAAATCAGCATTGGTATAGCTTATCCTCCATTGTTGGGTTTGTTGTTTTAGTTTACTGATCACGCGACTTCTATATACACATCCATCAGGTGCTAAAACTAAAGATAAATGTGTATGCGAGTATGCAGAGCTGCGATCGCCTACCCAGACTAAGTTATCAATTAATACTACTTGCCCGTCCACTTCAATGTCAGGGTCGACCAAAGCCATCACCAGGTCGAAATTACTGCGCTGTTCATCCCCTAGCAAAGATTTACTTAATGCTGAGGTGACTTCAAGGGACACATCTGGATATAACTTGCCAAATTCGCCAATAATACTGGGTAGTAAAGTAGTAGCAAATTCACTTGGAATGCCTAGTCGTAATCTACCTTTCAACGAAGTAGGTTGAAATTGGCGAAAAATACCGTC
Source organism: uncultured Paraglaciecola sp. (assembly GCF_913020055.1). Classification (GTDB taxonomy): domain Bacteria; phylum Pseudomonadota; class Gammaproteobacteria; order Enterobacterales; family Alteromonadaceae; genus Paraglaciecola. The sequence goes on from NZ_CAJWCF010000070.1 coordinate 19,974, forward strand.
GTTTAACTCCAGCATGGTGAGTGCTGTTTTATACAAATTTAAACCATCTTGGTTAACGACCTGTCTTTGCCCTTGTTTAGCAAATAGACGCTTTGATAATTGTTGCTCTAAGCGTTTTATTTGCAGACTTACCGCGGGTTGCGAACGGCCGAGTTTTTCGCCAGCTTTTGCAAAGCCTCCTAAATCCACCACAGTGACAAATGTGCGTAGGTTATCCAGTGATAGTTGTTTCATCTTAACGATTATTTAAATAAGAGTTTTAAATGATTATTCGTTTATTGATAAGAAAAGTAAATGTAAACATTACATATTTCAATTTGTTGTAGTCGATTACTGACTCTATACTTTTGCCATTGTTTCATTACGGACAGAGTATTTCATGCCAAACAAAACGGTTTTACATGCCAAACACTTGGAAGCAGGTGCCAAAATGGTCGACTTTCATGGTTGGGAAATGCCCATTAACTATGGCTCGCAAATCGAAGAACATCACGCGGTGCGCAAAGATGCGGGCATGTTTGATGTATCTCACATGACCATAGTGGATGTTAAGGGTAATGAGGCACAGGCATACCTGCGTTTCTTGTTGGCTAACGACGTGGTTAAACTGCAAGACAAAGGCAAAGCATTGTACAGCGGCATGCTTAATGAAGCGGGCGGCGTTGTAGACGACTTAATCGTGTATTATTTCGATCAAACCAATTATCGTTTAGTGGTGAACTCTGCCACTCGTGAAAAAGATATGAATTGGCTGTTAAAACAAGCCGAAACATTTGATGTCACTATCACTGAACGACCAGAATTTGCCATGATTGCAGTGCAAGGCCCGAATGCTAAAAGCAAAGCCGCACAGTTATTTTCTGCCGCACAAAAAGAAGCGGTAGAAGGCATGAAGGCCTTTTTTGGTGTGCAAGCAGAAGACTTATTTATAGCAACTACTGGATACACAGGCGAAGCCGGTTACGAAATTATGGTACCTGCTGCTGATGCCGCTGATTACTGGCAAAAATTGCTTGATGTGGGCGTAGTGCCTTGTGGTTTAGGTGCTAGAGATACACTTCGTTTAGAAGCTGGCATGAACCTATATAGCCAAGATATGGATGAAACTATTTCACCATTGGCTGCGAACATGGCTTGGACTATTACTTGGGAACCAAGTGACAGGAATTTTGTTGGACGTCAGGCGTTAGAGCAACAAAAAGCAGAAGGCACAGACAAGTTAGTTGGTTTAGTGATGACCGATAAAGGCGTATTACGCGCCGGACAAAAAGTGCAAGTGACTGATGGTGAAGGGGTGATTACTTCTGGTACATTTTCACCCACACTAGGTCATAGTATTGCTATGGCGCGGGTACCTTCAACAGTTGGCGATAGCGCCGAGGTTGAAATACGCAAAAAGTGGGTTACAGTAAATGTGGTTAAACCCAGCTTCGTCCGAAATGGTAAAAGTGTTTTATAAGAATACAGTTAATTAGATAATTATTAGGAACTAACATGAGCAATATTCCAGCAGATTTACGTTACGCTTCAACTCACGAATGGGTTCGCCCTGATGGCGATGGGGTGTTTACTGTCGGTATCAGCGACCATGCCCAACAATTATTGGGTGATATGGTGTTTATTGAGCTACCTGATGTAGGTGCTGAAGTAGGAACAGGCGACGATATCGCTGTTGCCGAATCAGTGAAAGCAGCATCTGATGTGTACGCTCCTATCAGCGGTCAAATCTTGGCAGTCAATACAGATCTAGAAGACACACCAGAATTGGTCAACTCAGACCCATATGGCGACGGTTGGTTGTTTAAGATCAAAGCAGAAGACCCACAAGAAGTAGAAGGTATGTTTGATGCCGAAGGGTACGAAGGCAACATCGAAGACGAGTAAAGTTTACTCACGTTAATGGTTTCATCGCCTTTAAGTCTTATTTAAATATTATTCTAGTAGAAGAGTGAGGACTGAACGGTTCTTACTCTTTGCTCACATCAGGAATTTGTAGTTAGCCATGTCATTATCTCATTTTTCATTATCAGAACTTGAACAAAAACAGGATTTTGTTCGTCGTCATATTGGCCCCAGCGAAGCAGAAATGGCAGACATGCTAGCTTCAATCGGTGCAGCATCGCTAGATGATTTAATGCAGCAAACTGTGCCCGAAAGCATACGTTTACCCCAACCGTTGAAAGTAGGTGAGGCACAAACAGAAGCTGATGCTTTGGCCTACCTAAAAACTGTAGCGAGCAAGAATAAAGTGATGCGTTCGTTTATTGGTATGGGCTATTACGACACGCTAACACCTAATGTGATCCTTCGAAACGTACTAGAAAATCCAGGTTGGTATACCGCTTATACGCCATACCAACCAGAAATTGCTCAAGGCCGACTAGAAGCCCTACTTAATTTCCAGCAAGCCACCATTGATCTAACGGGAATGGAACTAGCGTCAGCCTCATTGTTAGATGAAGCCACCGCTGCCGCTGAAGCAATGGGGCTAGCAAAACGTATATCGAAAAACCGTAAAGCGAATACCTTTTTTGTGGCTGATGACGTACACCCACAAACCTTAGATGTAGTGCAAACTCGCGCCGATATGTTTGGATTTGAGGTGGTTGTTGGTAAAGCAGAAGAGGCCAGTCAACACGATGTGTTTGGCGCGCTATTACAATACCCTGGCACTTCAGGCGCAGTAAGCGACATTGCCGATATCATCGCAGCCGTGCAAGCCAATAAGGGTATTGTAGCCGTTGCTGCAGACTTATTGAGCTTAGTCATGCTTAAGCCACCAGGAGAAATGGGTGCCGATGTAGTATTAGGTAGTGCCCAGCGTTTTGGCGTACCTATGGGCTATGGTGGTCCTCACGCTGCCTTTTTTGCTACCCGCGACAGTTACAAACGTTCATTACCTGGACGTATTATAGGTGTATCAAAGGACACCCGTGGTAAACCCGCTTTACGCATGGCATTGCAAACTCGTGAACAACATATTCGCCGCGAAAAAGCCAATTCCAACATTTGTACCGCCCAAGTATTGTTAGCAAACATGGCCTCGTTCTATGCGGTTTATCATGGCCCTGAAGGCCTAAAAACCATTGCTTCACGTATTCATCGCTTCGCTGATATTTTAGCGGCGGGTCTAGTTAAAGCAGGGTTTGAACTGGTTAATAACACTTGGTTCGACACGTTAACGGTCAAAGTAACCAGTAATAAACAACAGATCATTACTGCTGCCTTAGCAAACGACCTAAACCTACGCACAGATGTGGATGGCGCGTTAGGTATTAGTTTAGATGAAACTACGTCTCGTGATGATCTTCAGGCCTTGTACCAAGCCTTTGTTGGAGCCAATGTTGAGCTCGATATCAAAGCCTTTGACCAAGCGGTTATCGACAACGGTAGTCAGTCAATCCCTACAGACTTAGTTAGAACAAGCGAATTTTTAACCCATCCAGTATTTAACAGTTATCACTCAGAAACTGAAATGCTGCGTTATATCAAATCTCTAGAAGACAAAGACTTAGCCTTAAATCACTCGATGATTTCGTTAGGTTCTTGCACCATGAAGCTGAATGCCACAGCCGAGATGTTACCTGTTACTTGGCCTGAGTTTGGTCAATTACATCCGTTCGCACCTATCGCGCAAGCCCAAGGTTACAAACAAATGCTTGATGAACTGAGCGAATGGTTAATTGATATTACCGGTTACGATGCCTTATCTATGCAACCTAACTCAGGTGCGCAAGGCGAATACGCAGGTTTGATCACCATCCAGAAATATCATGAGAGTAGGGGGGAAGGGCACCGTAACGTATGCCTCATTCCTAGCTCAGCTCACGGCACAAACCCTGCATCCGCTCAAATGGTTAGCATGAAAGTGGTAGTGGTAAACTGCGATAAAAACGGCAATGTTGATTTAGCCGACTTACGCAAAAAAGCCGAAGAAGTGGCCGACAACCTAGCATGTGCCATGATCACCTATCCATCTACTCATGGTGTATACGAAGAAACCATCAAAGAAATGTGCGACATAGTGCATGAATTTGGTGGTCAGGTGTATATGGACGGCGCCAACATGAATGCCCAAGTAGGTGTCACTTCGCCAGGCTACATTGGTTCAGACGTGTCGCATTTAAACCTACACAAAACCTTCTGTATTCCGCACGGTGGAGGCGGCCCAGGTATGGGGCCAATAGGTGTTAAAGCCCACTTAGCGCCATTTTTACCTAATCACAAAGTAATAGGTGTGGAAAACGCAGGTGACTCACAAGTCCGTGAACACGGTGCTGTATCAGCTGCACCTTGGGGCAGTGCTTCGATTTTACCTATTAGCTACATGTACATCAAAATGATGGGCAGCGCGGGTCTTAAAAAAGCCACAGAAGTGGCCATACTTAACGCCAACTATGTAGCTGAAAAATTATCGACTCATTACCCAGTGTTATACCGCGGCCGTAATAACCGTGTAGCCCACGAATGTATTGTTGACCTACGTCCATTAAAAGAAAGTTCAGGTGTGACCGAAGTCGACATTGCAAAGCGCCTAAACGACTATGGTTTCCACGCACCTACTATGAGTTTTCCAGTAGCGGGTACGTTAATGATCGAACCCACAGAATCAGAAGCGAAAGCCGAACTCGACCGCTTCATCGAAGCCATGGCTTCAATCCGCGGTGAAATCGCTAAAGTAGAATCAGGTGAATGGGATGGCATAGATAACCCGCTGCATAATGCTCCCCACACACTTGAAGATATTTGCGACAGTGAGTGGAACCGAAGCTATGACAGAAAGCTTGCGGCTTACCCCGTTGCTGCAGTGGCTAGGAATAAGTTTTGGCCATCGGTGAATCGGATTGATGATGTGTTTGGGGATAGGAATTTGATTTGTAGTTGCCCCGATTTGGATAGTTATAGAGAGGACTAATTTCCTTTTTTGAAAGGGTTTCAAACTTTCTAATTATTTAAAGAAACGAGCTTAGGCTCGTTTCTTTGTTTTTGAGGCTACGCCGTTTATGCTCTAGTGAGCACTGCCAACCATGGCTTTTTTCACACAGAATCCCTTCTGAATGACTTACTTTTTGCCAACAGCAGCAAAAAGTGCCGCTCGAGGGCAATGCTCTTCATCCAATTATTAGGCAAATTTAGCAGGTCGTTTGCACTTGGTCCCGGCAATGGCAAACTCAATTTGCGTCCTTGCAAATTGCCCGACTAAATTCACCTAATAATCGGCGAGCATTGAGTCGAGGGTAGGGCAAGAGCATCGGCTTTGCCGACTAGGACCTTTTGCACTTGCATTGCAAGTAATTAACATGGATGTCCTGTTAATTTAGCGTATTAACATGATGCCGATCGGGTTATTGAGTGATCGGGATCGATAAAAATATGCACTTGGTACTTCCTTTCGATGGAGGCATCGTTTTCTGACGTTACCAGCCACGCTGAAGGCCAAGCAGCTAGAGGGGATTATAGAAGCGGATGAAACGTTATTCGCTCGCTCTGAAAAAGGAAGTCG
>NZ_CAJWCF010000071.1 GCF_913020055.1 uncultured Paraglaciecola sp.
CTATGTAAATAGTCTCGTTGAAAATTCTATTTTGGCGCATTGACGCCGTATTAGGGAGCGTCCATCTCATCACCCATTAACCAAATATTCTCTCCCACAAGCTTTTAGGTTTATCTGGCACAGTAGATTCACCAGTACAGGTTTTAGGGATCGGAGGTAATGCTGCAGTAATAGCTGGCACACTGAATGTATCGGAACACCCGGCCTTACTTATATCGCCTGTGGCATTATCAAAATGGGCAATGCCCAAACCATCAGGAAAACGCCTAACCAGTGATTTTGGCTCTTGTTGTTTCTGATACCCAATAAACAACTGCATGGCACCACTTGCACCACTTAAATTAACCGGTTGATTGTTATCTTTACCTATCCAACTGGTCACCAGAATATTTTTATCAAAACCACTAAACCAACTGTCGCGATAATCATCGGTAGTACCGGTTTTACCTGCCATATTGACATCTGGAAACGTTTTTCGTACGGCTTTTGCGGTGCCTTCTAAGGTGACTTTGTGTAATGCATAATTCAGTAAGTAAGTCGCTTGTTCATCCACTCGTTGCTCTTCGGGTACATCGAACTGCCACAACAAATTATCGTCTGGCGACATAATGGCAGTGATTGAATGTAAAGGGATATAACGGCCGTTATTGGCAATAGTCTGATACATTTGGTTCACTTGTAACGGCGAAAAGTTAACGGCTCCCAAGGTAAGTGCTGGATATAACTCAAGCTCCTCCTGTACTCCTAAACGCCATATGGTGTCAGCAATAGTGCCTAAGCCTAAGTTCATGCCTAGAGTGACAGTAGGCACGTTGAGTGACTTCGTCAAAGCTGTTACTAGTGGTACTTGACCGCGGAACTTTTTATCTGAATTTTTGGGTTCCCACATTTTACCGTGAGTACTTTTAAGTTTTATCGGCTCATCTGCTAAATGTGTGGCTAAGTTATAATCTGCCGCCTGCTCTAACGCGGTAAGATAAATAGCAGGTTTGATCAATGAACCAATAGCTCGTTTAGCATCCAGCGCCCGATTAAAACCGGCATAATCAGTATTGCGCCCGCCAACAATGGAGCGAATTTCTCCAGAATCAATGTCGGTGACTATCATGGCCGCTTCAAAATCAGATTTACCTAAGCGTTTTTCTTGTTTTGCCACGCCTTGAGACACTGCGCGCTCGGCTTTTACCTGTGCGTTAGAGTCCAAGGTGGTAAACACTTTTAACCCCGACTGCCGAATATCAGGGTTATCTAACACCGTTCTCAACTCACGTCGTACTTGATCCATGAAAGCCGGATGTTTGTCTTTTTTCAAGCTGGCACCAGTGGCTAACTTAATCGGTAGCTTCACTAGGTCTTGATATTCGTTAGGCGATAATTGATTACTTTCAAACATCACTCGTAACACTATGTTGCGTCTTTCTGACGCGCGCTTTGGATGTTTACGAGGATTATAATAAGAAGGGCCTTTGATAATGCCGACCAAAGTAGCGATTTCGTCAATGCTTAGCTCATTCAAAGGGCGGTCGTAATAAAAGTAACTGGCTAAACCAAAACCATACACCCCAGTATTACCATTTTGGCCTAAAAACACTTCGTTTAAATAGGCTTCGAGGATCACATCTTTGCTGTATCGAAACTCTATTATCAGCGCCATTAGCACTTCTTTCGCCTTACGCACTAGGGATTTTTCGCGGGTTAAAAACAGATTTTTTACCAGTTGCTGAGTTAAGGTACTGCCACCTTGCACTGTGCGCCCTGCTGAAATGTTGGCCATTAACGCCCGTAAAATCGAAAGCGGTGCCACACCAAAGTGCTGATAAAAGTCTTGGTCTTCCACTGCCACTAAGGCCTGAGTCAAAATAGCTGGCACATCATTAATTTGTACCAACATTCGATCTTCTCGCCCACTGCTGACCAAACGCGTTACAAGCCATGGCTCTAGGAAAATACTGTTGATGGACTGACTGCTTCGTAAGTCTTTTATCTGAGTAATACGCTGATTTTTGATGGTTATTTCAATGTAACGTAGATCCTCGGCACCGTGAGAGAAATCAAATTTTCGGCGCTGGATACGAATACGATTATTCAATACTTGGTATTCGCCTGAACTATCAGCACGGGTCACTTTTCGATAACCCAATAGTTGTAATTCTTCTTCAATTTCTTTAATGCTAATTTCTTCTTTTACGCCCAAGAACATAGGACGAGCGAAGATTTGTGCAGGCACCTGCCATTTATTACCGGCAAACTTGCTACTGATTTGAGCGTCTAGATATACCGCATAAGCCCCCGTTACTAAGATGAAAATAAATAGCAACTTTCGCCAATGGCGACCAAACCAGCTAAAAGGGTTAAGCCGTTTCCAAATCGATTCTGATTTCACAGTTGCAGTCTTTTTTGCTTTACTTTTGTCTGCGGAAATTTTACTCATGGTTTACTGCTCATGATTTACTGTTCATCCTTTTTTTTGTGCGTGTTGTCGCTTGGGCATTAGCTGGATCATCTGGCCAATAATGGCGAGGATAACGACCTTTCATTTCTTTTTGTACCTCTTTATAACTACCTTGCCAAAATCTAGGCAGATCTTGAGTGGTTTGTATCGGTCTGCCAGCAGGCGAAAGTAACTCAACAGTAATAGGTACTTGTTGTTGTGCAACCGTTGGATGAAGTGTCCAGCCATATAGTTCGGTCATACGTGCGGATAACACCACAGTTTTTTCGGCGCTATAAGTCAACTGCGCACTCGTGCCACTCGGTAACGCTAATCGTTTAGGAAACTGTTTGTTCAAATATTGTTGCTGTGCGTAATCCAATTCATTTAGTAGCTGTTGCAGAAAATTACATTGGCTAAGTTGCTGCCAGGTCAATTTGTCTCGTAAGTATGGCATCAGCCAACTATCAATTGATGTGAGTAATCCTGATTCAGTAAAATCTGGAAATGAAATGGCACCAGCAAAACTTGCCGCAAATTGCACTCGATAAATTAGTTGCTGTACTTCGTCATCGAAAGGCAAGTTTGATAAACCTTTGTCATGTATGACATCTTGCCAAATACTCAAAATATGCTTTTCTGAAGGCCGTTTTATCGGTTGTTTATGGATAACAATCTTGCCTAAGGTTTTTTGCATCTCTGAGACTATTCTTTGGTTTTGAGGATCCCAGTCAACTCGCTCCTTTTTTTCAATCAAATAATCAAAATGTTGTTCAAGCTGCGACACTGTTAACGACTCAGCATAACGAATTTGGGCATTGTCTTGTTGTTTATCATTGGTTTGCATATTGGCAATAGCCAGCCAACTTTGTGTGGTTAACGCATCATCTTGATATAAAACCGCGCCACTGCCGTTGACCAGCTGATAACGTTCATCTTTCCTTTGTTTTGCCAACCATTGTGGGTAAGCAAAACCGATTAACACGGCCGTATCTTCAATTGGCCAAGTCAAAAGCTTACAAGAAAGCTTTGCATGCCACTGGCGGATCGTTTGCCAAATAAGATGATTTTTTTGCTGTAGAACAAAATGTAATCGAGCGGATAAACTAGCTCCATTCGCATTTCTACCCATAGGATCTTTGTTTTCAATCAGTGCCGCAATAGCACAAGCCATACTCAGATGTTCTGGGCTCATTTGCGCACTTTTCACTAACATAACAGCGAGACTGGGATGGCAACCTAAACCATGGGCTTTGCGCCCTAAAGCGGTCAACTTTTTGTTGTCATCAAACAATTCAAGCTGACTTAACAGTGCAAAGCCTTGAGAAAGTTGTGCGTCACTGGGGTAATCTTGCAACGCTAGTGCCGAAACTTCAGCCCCCCAGACCGCACTTTCCAACATAAAACTACTCATATCGCTATGCATGATCTCAGGCGTAATCTGTTGGGCTAACCTACCGTGCTGTTCTTTACTCCACAGCCGATAACAGGTGCCCGCAGCCAGTCGCCCTGCTCTTCCAGCTCTTTGGGTAGCCGAAGCTTGGGATATTTTTTGGCTTTGCAGGTGAGTAATACCGCGATTTAATTGGAACACCGCTTTTTTCTCAACTCCACTGTCGATGACAAATTCAATGCCCTCAATGGTTAAGCTGGTTTCAGCGATATTCGTTGCTAAGACAATTTTTCGTTTTCCTGCTGGGTGAGGTAATAATGCTCGCTGCTGCTCAGTTTTAGATAATTCAGAGAACAATTTTAAGACTTCAACCTCACCTGCGAAATGCTGGCTTAAACGTTCTGCAGCTTTGTTAATATCAAAAGCACCGGGTAAAAATACCAAACAGTCATGCTGGTGTTGGGGGAAAACGTTGATAACCAGCCGGCTGATTTTTTCAAACAGAGGTAGATTTGAATTGTCGGACTGATAAATAATATCGACTGGATAACTTTTGCCCTTAGACTCTAACAACTCAGCAGCGGGTAATAATTCTGTTAGCGCAGCAACATCAAGCGTGGCTGACATCACCAACAAGCGTAAATCTTCTCGCAGTGCCTGTTGCACTTCAATACACAGCGCAAGGGAAAAATCTGCATGTACGCTACGCTCATGAAACTCATCAAAAATGACTAAACCCACATCGGGCAATTCAGGTTGGTTTTGCAACATACGAGTGAGTATACCTTCGGTCACTATCTCTAAACGCGTGTTAGCGCTTACTTTTACTTCACCTCTTATACGATAACCTACAGTTTCACCAACAGCTTCACCTAATTGGCTAGATAAGTAAGCAGCAATATTTCTAACCGCGATACGCCTCGGTTGTAATAAAATGATTTTTTTGTCTTTAAACACTTCTAATTTAAGCAGAGACAAAGGCAAACACGTTGACTTTCCGGCGCCGGGTGGCGCTACAACAATAGCGTCACCGTCTATCAGTTGTTTATGCAGTGCAGGTAGAATATGTTCAACAGGTAACAAATGAAATCTCTTTGGGTTGAAGGTTGATAGACACTAGTGCGTAAAATATCTATTTGAGATGATAACAAACATAAGGGGTAGCAGTATGCGGGCATTTTTTGGTTTATCACCCAACGCAGAGACTAAATTGGCCATACAAGCTTGGCGCAATAACGCATTTCCCGATTTACATGCCCCTGTGCCTGCGGCTAACTTTCATGTCACTTTGGCTTTTTTGGGCAATGTATCAGTCGAACAGCTGGATACAATAAACCATCTTATTGATGAAATGCCCAAAGTCACCGCGTTTGATGTTTCACTCAATCAACTGGGACATTGGTCAAAACCTAAAGCGTTGTGGCTAGGCTGCCAGCAAACAGCTCCCGAACATCTAACACTTGCCACACTTATTCATGAAATTGCCAATCGGTCTGGCCTGCAACTTCAACAACAAGATTATGTGGCACATCTCACCTTGGCTAGAAAATGCAAAGTTAAGCCACCCGAACCCGTTGTACCAGCGAACTTCCAATGGCATGTGGATCAGTTTCATTTGTTTGCATCAAAACCCAGCTCGCAAGGCGTATATTACCCCATTCAACAATCATGGCCTTTGCATAATTAGTTAGTTTTAGTTTTTTGATAGGTCAACTACTCACCTTAAATAATGAGGGTAAATAGGGTTGTTGTTTAGGGTGTTTTTTACCATTGATTCTGACATAGCAATAATTGTTCTTTACGCCCTTGTCTATCCCGAGCAACAATAGGCGTTAAGTCACCGGATAATGTCGAAGAATATGCAGCAAACATTTAGATTAGTCATCGATTGCCCAGATCAAGTTGGGTTAGTCGCAGCCGTCAGTCAGTTTTTGGCTGAGCAAAACGCCACTATTGTTGAGGCGAACCATCATACTGATCAGCAAACAGGGCGATTTTTTATGCGCCACGAGATCAAAGCTGAATCAATCAATATGAGTATCGACAGTGTAAAGCAGGCCTTTGAGCCTATTGCTGAAAAATTCCAAATGAATTGGAAAATTGCAGACTCAAACGTTAAACAGAAAGTAGTGATGCTGGCTAGCCACGAATCACATTGCCTGATGGATATTTTGCATCGCTGGCATAGCGGTGAATTGATTTGTGATATTCCTTGTATCATAGCCAATCATCCACAAATGAAACAATTTGCAGATTGGCACAACATTCCCTTTCACTGGGTCGACTTTAAAGATCAACCGAAAGAACAAGCCTTTGCAGAAGTAGAAAGACTCATTGAAGCCTATGACGCAGATTTGACTGTACTGGCTAGGTTTATGCAGATTATTCCTGATCACCTATGCAAAAAATTAGCCGGTAAAGCCATCAATATTCATCACAGTTTTTTACCTTCTTTTGCTGGCGCTAAACCTTATCTGCAGGCTTATAATCGTGGCGTGAAGTTAATCGGTGCCACTTGTCATTATGTGACGAGCGATTTAGATGAAGGGCCAATCATTGAACAAGAGGTCATGCGTATTAGTCATAGCGATACCTCAGCTGATATGGTGCGTAAAGGCAAAAACTGTGAAAAAACAGCCTTAGCTAATGGCGTGCGTTACCATTTAGAAGACCGAGTGATCATCCATAAAAACAAAACTGTGGTGTTTGCATAGGGGCTAGGCCATTTATTCGCCTACCTTGGTTATTTACATTTCCTTTAGAATAACTAAACTTCAAGGCAAATGCCTTGGTATCCAATTAAATGACCTCAGTCTCGAGGATATATGAAGGATGAACAGCCCCTTATGTCTATCTATTTAATCCGTCACGGCCAAACGAATGGCAACAGGGATAGAATTTTACAAACGCCTGATACACCTCTTTCCAAGCTTGGGCATATACAAGCCCAGCAACTTGCCCATAGGTTTGAGAGTATTTCAGTAGGCAACATCATATGTAGTGACTACATCCGAACACAACAAACAGCCGAGCCTCTGCGCGCTCTAAAACAAGCCACTTTCACCCTACAACCATTACTTAGAGAAAGAAGTTTTGGTGATTTACGCGGCAAAGCGTATGACGACATTGATGCTGATTTTTTTGATGAAGGTTACGCACCACCTAATGGCGAAATCCATGTTCAATTTGTTGCCAGAGTAAAACTTGCTTGGGACAGTATTTTGAGTAGTTATCAAAATACCCAAGGAAGCTTAATTGTGATGACTCATGGTTTAGTGCTGCGCGAACTGATAAAACAACATTTGATTATCAATGATGGCACGCCGTCGATGTCAGACTTTCAAAATACATGTATCACTGAAGTAAACTCAAAAGATCAAAAAACAGTATTAAGCTTATGTGATGCGCAACATTTGGATAAAGGAAGTGTAATTGGGGCTGCGGTTTAACCGCGTAACGATACTGATTTTAGCCTGAACTCGCTGTATACACTCAGGTGACTTAGAAGTAGCCGTTGTAACTCAATCCAATTTTATTATTGGTTGCACCATTTTCAAACAGTCCACCGAAATCATTTGAAGCGCCCCATTTTTGACTTGACGCTGTCCATTCCCAGTAATGATTATTGGCAAAACCATCAGTGCGAGTGTTGACTAACCATTCTGTATTTCTTGGTAAATTAAACTCAATTCCTTGGCTTGTTTTAAACTCGGTTTGTGACTGAGCAATCACACCGAACCCTATGCTAAGGTCGTGACTAAATTGGTATCTAGGAATAATAGAAAACTCTTTCACAGAAATTTTTTGTTTAAATACTCCCCAAGAATGTGCACCTTTGGCATAACCTACTCCCATTTCAAGTACAAAGTTTTCAGTTAGGGGTTGGTTAAAAGCAGCCAAATATTCTTTCTGCTTACAGCCGCTAAATTTTATGGCTGACTTCTCTACTTTAAATTCAACATTTTGTGGGGCCCAAGTTTGCAACCAGTTTAAAGTGCTTGCCAACACATCTGAATTAGCAGAACAGTGGCTCGATATTAGCAAACATGTGGCTAGTAGAACTGACTTCATTTCAGGTGCTCAACGTGGGTTTTAACATGCTTATACTTTAGCCAATATAGGTATAATTACCGTATACCCAACACTCATTTAGTATCGTAAAACATACCCAAACTTAGGGGTCATTACCTGCTCATTACGCTCTTCCCCCCTTGTACTTTGATGCCAGAACATTACACTCGCATTATCGTTGGAAAAATACTGACGAACTAAATCAAAAATATAATAATTATCAGGCAGGAAATCATGAAAATTAAACTAGCAGCGCTATTGAGTAGTGCGGTGATAGTTGCATTATCGGCATGTAGCGAAAATCCGACCACCACAACCCAAGTAACAAAACCAGTGTCCGAAGCAAAAATACAACAACAAAACCCATTACTAGCAGAATATGCAGGCCCTTATGGTGGTGTACCTGCTTTTGATAAAATGGACTTAGCAGACCTTAAACCTGCGTTAGAAAAAGGCATGGCCCTTAATTTGGCTGAAGTCGAAGCCATAGTTAACAATCCAGAACCAGCGAACTTCGAAAACACCATCGCGGCTTTAGAAAGATCTGGCAGCGATTTATCCAGAGTATTTAGATATTGGGGAATTTGGAGTTCGAATAAAAACAGTCCTGAGTTTCGTGCTATTCAAGCAGAAATGGTACCGAAAATATCTGCCTTTAATTCAGCTATCACTGGTAACGAAAAATTGTTTGCTAAAGTAAAAGCGGTTTACCAAAGTGAAGAGTTAAAAACCTTAACCTCCGAAGAACAGCGAGTCACATGGCTTACCTATAATGGTTTTGCTCGTAACGGCGCAACACTTACAGGTGAAGCAAAAGCGCGTTACGCGGCTATCAATCAAGAAGTAGCTGGCATACAAACTCGATTTGCCAACAATGTATTAGCTGATGAAGAAAACTATGTACTGTTTCTAAATGAAGATCAGTTATCTGGGTTATCAGAATCCTTGGTCTCGGCGGCGGCAAACGCGGCCAAAGGACTAGGTAAAGAAGGTCAATATGCGATTACCAACTCTCGTTCATCTATGGACCCGTTTTTAACCTACTCTGACGAGCGTGAACTAAGAGAAAAGGTGTGGAAAACCTACTATAGCCGAGCCAACAACGGTGATGAATTTGACAATAATGCACTTATCAAACAAATCCTTACTTTACGTAATGAGCGTGTTGCACTGTTAGGTTACGACAATTACTCACAGTGGCGATTAGAAGACCGAATGGCAAAAAATCCAGAAAACGCCATGGACTTGATGAAAAAGGTGTGGCCCGCAGCAATAGCTCGTGTGGATGAAGAAGTAGCAGATATGCAGGCTATAGCAGACGCTGAAGGAGCTAAAATAAAAATTGCTCCTTGGGATTATCGCTATTACGCCGAAAAAGTCCGCAAAGATAAATATGCGCTTGATTCAGATGAAGTGAAGCAATATTTACAATTAGATAATTTACGTGAAGCTATGTTTTATGTAGCAGGGCATTTATTTAATTTTGACTTCACTCAGGTGCCTGAAGGTTCAGTGTCTGTTTTTCATGAAGATGTTAAAGTCTGGGAAGTCAAAGACAAAACCTCTGGTGAGCATATTGGGCTTTGGTATTTAGACCCGTTTGGCCGTAAAGGAAAACGCTCAGGCGCTTGGGCAACCACCTATCGTAGTCATACCACTTTTGATGGTAAAAAGACGGTTCTTTCCTCTAACAACTCTAACTTTGTTAAAGGCACCGAAGGTCAGCCAACACTTATATCTTGGGATGATGCAGAAACCTATTTCCACGAATTTGGACATGCCCTACACTTTTTATCAGCCACGGTTGCCTACCCTACTTCACATTCTGGTGTGCGAGATTACACTGAATTTCAGTCTCAACTATTAGAACGTTGGTTAACAACAGACGAAGTCATCAATAACTACTTAGTGCACTACAAAACTGGCGAACCTATTCCAGCTGAATTAGTCGCTAAAATCAAAAAAGCCGCCACTTTTAATGAAGGTTTTAAGACCACTGAATATATGGCCTCGGCCATTATGGACTTGTTGTACCACACCACTGATCCTGCCAAAATCGATCCTCAAGCCTTTGAAAAAGAACAATTAACTGCTCTAGGAATGCCAGAAGAAGTGGTGATGCGTCATCGCAGTACTCAGTTTGGCCACGTATTTTCAGGCGAAGGGTATTCATCTGGCTATTATGGCTACATGTGGGCAGAAGTACTGACGTCTGATGCTGCTGAAGCGTTTGCTGAAGCGCCCGGTGGTTTTTATGATAAAGACGTGAGTAAGAAGCTGGTTGATCACTTGTTTTCTATACGTAACGCTTTAGATCCGGCAGAGGCTTATCGTTTATTCCGTGGACGTGATGCCAAAGTTGAAGCCTTGATGCGTGATAGAGGTTTCCCGGTTACTCAATAACAACTAATTTTTAATCTATATGGACCCCTTCAATAGAAGGGAGTCCATAAATAATAAAGTCTACAAATCTACTTAATTAATATTTTCTTCAGCAATTTGCTTTAACGCCTGTTCAAATATTTCTGTGGGCTGACCACCACTTATAAGATGTTTATTATTCACTATCACTGCTGGCACCGAACTGACCCCAGCCGATTGATAATGTTGCTGCAGTTTTCTCACATCAATTGTGTACTTATCTGAATCCAATATGTCTTTAGCTTCGGCTACATCTAATCCAATTTTTTCAACAACAGATAACAATTGCTGGTGATCACTAGGATTACCACTTTGCTGAAAATACAAATCAAACAAGGCTAACTTTAATTCAGTTTGTTTGCCCTGTTCATGAGCCCAATGCAGCAACCTATGGGCATCAAATGTATTATAAATACGACCACCTCCACGATTACCAAACTCATAACCTACAGACAATCCTCGCTCTTTAATTGCCGCGCGGCTTTGTTCTGCTTGTTGCTCGCTGATGCCATACTTTTGAGTAATATGCTCGGTTATCTCTTGGCCTTCTTTAGGCATCTGTGGATTAAGCTCAAAAGGTTGCCAAGTAATATCGGCTTGAATATTCGGCGCTAAATTAGATAAAGCTTGGTTCAGTGCTTGATAACCAATAATGCACCAAGGACAAGATACGTCGGAAACAATGTCGATCTTTAAGTTAGTCATAACTTTCCATTTTTGATTAAGTCCCTAAAGGACAGTTAATTTACATCTATTATTTCAAGCCTAGAGCTTGATAATGCGCCACTTCAGGAAATGGTTGGTAAAAATGATGAAGCAAAGCTTTCCACTTTTTATAATCAGGGGATTGACGAAATCCAATTGTGTGATCTTCTAGCGTTTGCCATTGCACCATCAACAAATAACGATTGTCTTTTTCAATACACTTTTGTAGACAATGAGAAATATAGCCTTTCTTAGACATAATGATGTTTTGGGCTTGCTCAAAAGCCAGCTCAAATTCTTGCTGTTTACCTGGAGTAACGTCTAATACCGCTTGTTCTAATATCACGGATTTTTTCTATGTTTGTGCGGAGTAAAACACAATAAACAATAACCTAAAAGATGCAGTATTCCCTCCAGCAATATCGCCATTAAAAAACCGCATATGACTCCCCATATAAGCGCTTGAGGGTCGATAAGGATCATATAGCTATATTGTTCCATGGTCTGTTGAATAATTTGTTTATCAGGTGTGGTGACGACATGAAGTACTCGCCACAAGGCAGGTTTTTCAAGAGTCTGCGCTTCTGCCTGAAGTGCTGCTACTCGTTCAGAGATAAAACGAATACTGCGGGCATCATTGTTAAAAACAGGATCATCACTGCCTTCATAATGCTTAACAAGATCTTGTACACTACCATTAAAAAAACGATCTGCGGTTTGTTGGAACCCGGCCAAAATCTGTAATGCTTCTGTTAGGTGGGCATCGATACGTTTTTCATATTGATCAACAACAGCTGGAACCTGAATGCCAATCAGTAAACCACTGCAAAAAAGTATCAGCCGTAAATACTCTATACAAAATTTTATCATTTCTATACTCATTAACCGCCAACCATACCTTTTACGTAGTGAATTGGCTTGCTGCTAAGATGCTGAGCTTCTATAGTAAACAGAAGTTCTGTGTTGGGGATATGTGTTTGTTAAAATTAATATTAAAAGTATCTGCGTTATTGGCAATGACGTCTAATGGATTGCTATATGCCGAGACACTTCAAACTGAAACAAGTGTTGATGTGCAAGGCTGTCCAGAAAACTTTTATGCTTTACCTTTATACCCTAACGCCAAGTTTTGCCAGTTATTTGCTGAGCAGTTGCCTGCTAGTCTGTCATATTTTGCTATTAGTGATCAGCAAACGGCTAAAGCTTTCTACCTTGAACAACTGGGTCAAGCCGAAGACGAACAAATGCTTAAAGGCCGCATTGTGCTGCAATATGACAATGGTCAAAAAGTAGTGGTGATTTCCAAAGATGGCCAAGGTAGCCAAATAGATATCCTGATAAAATCTGCTGGTTAAAACATTTAAAGCCCCTGCATAAAGCTATTCTAAAGCCCCAACATTTAAACTCGCATTTTATTCCGCCATTGGCACTTTCTTTGCTTAGTCAGGAAAAGACTATTACTTAGTCAATTTTCTGACATTGGCTTTTGGAGATACCATGGAACTAGCAATTGTATTGATGATGTTACTGATCATCGTAGCGGTAGGCGCAATGAAATTACATGAACCGGGTTTAGCATTCCCGTTTCAGAAGAAAGGCAACTTGTTTACCCCCGTTGAACGCACGTTTTTAGGTCTTATTGAGGAGGCGGTTGGAAATGAATACCGTATTCTATGTAGAGTGAAGATGAGCGATATCTTAGCCATTCGTCAAAATGCTGATAAAAAAACCAGCAAAAATGCAGCGACGCGAGCTGGCAGTAAACACCTTGATTTTGTTCTTTGCTCAAAACTAGACATGTCACCTGTCATCGCGATTGATTTAGTGCACAACAGCGGCAAAGAGGGATACAAAAGCCAGCGAGACTTTTTTGTAAGTGGCGCCCTAGATGCAGCGCATCTCCCCCATGTTAGGATTAAGGTACGTTCGGGCTACAAAGCCCAAGATATTCGAGAGTGTATTCAAGCTAAACTACCTAAAGCTAGATTAAAGCAATTAAATGCACCTAAGCCGCAAAATGGTGGAAAATTGGCAACAGAATTCGCAAGACAAACTAAACCAACCAGGCCCATTCAAACCAACAAAACAGTCACAAGTAGACCTGTCGCAGCAGCGTAATATAGCATTCCGTTAAAGATAGTCTGACGAATTGCCCGTATAAAAAAAGCCCCTTAGAATTAATCCTAAGGGGCTTTTTTGTTAGCGCTAACTTAGTTAGCGCTTTAATAAAGACTAACCTTTAACGAATGCAACACCCATAGCGATATCGCCACGTAGGCCTTCTAACATGGCTTGTTTAGCGTTTTCTTCAAACTCACTCAACTCACCGTAAGATAGAATTTCTTCTACGCCGTTTTTACCTAAACGTACTGGGTGGGCAAAAAATGCAGCGTCGTCACTATTAGTTTCAACGTAAGTATATTCAACTACGTTTTCACCGCGCATTGCATCAACCAAAGATAAGCAGAATCTTGCTGCCGCTTGGCCCATAGAAAGTGTAGCTGATCCACCACCGGCTTTAGCTTCAACTACTTCAGTACCAGCATTTTGGATACGCGTAGTTAAACTTGCTACTTCTTCATCGGTGAATTCTACACCTTTAACTTGTGATAAAAGAGGTAAAATAGTTGTACCAGAGTGTCCACCAATAACAGGAACATGAACATTAGCTGGGTTTAATCCTTTTAGATTACCGACAAATGTTTCTGAACGGATAACATCAAGAGTCGTCACACCAAACAATTTATTTTTGTTGTATACACCTTTAGCTTTTAACGCTTCAGCTGCAATTGCAACAGTTGTATTCACTGGGTTAGTGATCACACAAGTACAGGCTTCTGGGCAATTATCTGCAATGGCATCCACTAAGTTTCTAACGATACCAGCATTGATGTTAAACAAATCAGAACGGTCCATACCTGGCTTACGAGGCACACCTGCTGGGATCAATACTATGTCACAACCGGTTAAGGCATCAGCTAAATCATCTTTCCCGAAACCTTGTACTTTTACATCAGTAGGGATGTGGCTTAAATCTACGGCTACGCCTGGAACCACTGGAGCAACATCATACAAATTCAACTCAGAACCTGCTGGCAATTGAGTTTTTAACAATAATGATAACGCTTGACCGATACCACCGGCTGCACCTAATACGGCTATTTTCATGATTCTCTCCTGTGAAAAGCTTTCTGCTTTGCAATAATCAAAGCTAACATGGGTTGTAAATTATATATGTTGGTCAATATTTTAGACTGCGGGATTATACTAGGGTCTTGCTCTATTTAACAGACAGCTGTGTTTTATCATATATTCATGTGCAGGCAAATTGCTTAAACCCTTGCAATACGGCAAAATACACACATTAACTCTAGCAACTAGTACTCTATGGCCACTCCTAAACAAGACGCACTCATTAAAGCATTTAAAGATATCCTTAAAACGGAAAGTTTTGGCTCACAAGGCGATATAGTGGATGCACTAAAAGTGCAGCAGTTCGATAATATCAGCCAATCTAAAGTATCCCGCATGTTGAGCAAGTTTGGCGCGGTTCGCACCCGTAATGCCCGGGGCGATATGGTGTATTGTTTACCGCCTGAATTGGGTATGCCTACTGCCAAGAGCCCACTTAAACAGCTAGTGTTGGATATTGTGCACAACAATGTAATGGTCATTATTCGAACTAGCCCCGGCGCGGCGCAGTTGATTGCACGTTTGTTAGACTCCTTAGGCAAAAAAGACGGAGTGTTAGGCACAATAGCGGGTGATGACACTATATTTATTGCCCCTGCCGATGTGAGTACTATTGAAGAAACTCGCAAACGAGTCGAAGCGTTATTCGAAAATGTATAAAAAGCACCTTGGTTTTGCCCTTAATATTGTTGCCTTAGGATTATTTTTTCCCGGCATATTACTGACCATGTTTACCTTTAATATGGAAATGGCAGCCAACATTAGTGGTTCAAGCCTTACTTCTTCTTTAATTAATAAAGAATTATCTATTATCACAACGGTTAAAGAACTTTGGGAAGACCAAAGGTTACTCGTCGCCGCGCTGATATTTGCATTTTCAATCTGTATTCCACTGTTAAAAACCCTACTGCTGTGTATTGCCTACTTTACTAAATCACTACAAGTCGAAAAAAGACTGATTAAGTTTGTCGCTGCCATTGGAAAATGGTCAATGGCTGACGTGTTTGTGATTGCTATTTTCTTAGCGATTATGTCAACCAACCATGCTGAAACCAGCAATTCAGAACAACTAAGTGTGTTTGGTTTTAAAATTGCTTTTGAAGTCAGTACACAAACATTATCTGCGGCAGGTGAGGGATTTTATTACTTCACTGCATACTGTGTGTTGTCTCTGATTGGCACTCAGTTAGCAAGTTCTGCGATTAAGACAGTAGCTGAAAATTAAACTAAGACTTCAGAGTAAATTAGTTAAATATGAAACTATTCATGACCTTAAGCTGTCTTTATCTGTACTAGTGATTATCTAATGTCATATTAAATGATCCTAAACAAAACCTAACAGGTAAAAATCACGTCGCTAAAAGAAACGTAATCATGAATCAAACACTATTATCAGCTCTCATTATTGTTATTAGCCTGGCGCTTTACGCTTGCGGTGGCAATAACTCGAAGTCACCAGGTGTGCCGCCAATACCCACTTCCAACGAACCAGATTGGATAGCTGGGCAATTTTCTGACGATTCAATCTACAAAAACCTTTGTGCAGTTCCTAGGACAGGGCCTGATAGCAACGGCGATACATTCTTAGACTCCCAAGGCACAGCCATGCATGAAAAAATGTGGCTACGATCTTGGACTAACGATACCTACCTTTGGTACAACGAAGTAGATGATAACGACCCTTCACCCTTTTCCGTAGCCGATTATTTTAGCCAACTCAAAACCAATGAATTGACACAATCAGGTTCGCTTAAAGATAACTTTCATTTTTCCCAATCGACTGAAGACTACAATCAGCGTACCCAAAGTGGTGTCACATCGGGTTATGGCATTAGTTGGGAATTTGTTAGTGCAAGTTCACCGCGACGTTTAATAGTGCGATATACCGAACCTAATTCCCCCGCTGCCATCGCCGGTGTTAGCAGAGGTTACGAATTAAAGACAATTGATGGTATTGATTTTATAAACGCAACTACTCAGGCGAACGTTGATAAAATCAATGCTGTATTATTCCCTTCTGATGCTGGGCAGGTCTTCAACTTTGTATTTTCAGATGAACTAGGTAACCAAGTATTAGAGACAAACTTAACCTCGGCCAATATTGAATTACAGCCAGTGCAAAACGTGAAAGTAATAGACACCGCAGCTGGAAAAATGGGTTACATGCAATTCAACTCATTTATCAGAGCAGGGCAAGATGGATTAATAGAGGGTTTTCAGGAATTCGTAGACCAAGGCGTCACCGAACTGGTTATTGACCTACGTTATAACGGCGGCGGCCTGTTAGCCATGGCCTCACAAGTCGCGTATATGGTTGCAGGAAGTGCACAAACCAATAATCAAATTTTTGAAACTCTACAATTTAATGATAAATACCCTAACGTTGATCCGATTACAGGCAACACATTGCAACCCACCCCCTTTTACACCCGAGAAATAGACTGGACTACCAATCAGTTTACTGACAAAACTCTACCATCAGTAGATTTAACTCGCGTGTTTATTTTGGCGACAGACAACACCTGTTCAGCTAGTGAGGCGGTTATAAATGGCCTTCGAGGCGTTGATGTTGAAGTCGTATTAATTGGCGATACCACATGCGGTAAACCTTTTGGTTTTTACGCTACGGATAATTGCAGTACCACCTACTTTACCATTCAATTTCAAGGCGTTAATGCCAAAGATTTTGGTGGATATTCTAATGGCTTTAGTCCAGTCTCCAATCCAGTTTTTGAGGACCAATTACCCGGTTGTACAATTACTGACGATTTCGCTCAAGCACTTGGAAGCGAAAATGAATCTCTGCTTGCAGCGGCAATCGATTATGCTGAAACCGGCATCTGCCCTATTGAAAACAATTTAGCAGGCAAAGCGGCGAAGGTAAAAAGCTCTGGCATTGCTATCAAAACACCTAATATCATCTTAGAGTCGATGAAGATCCTAACACCTGTTATTGAGCCTTCTTCACTATGAGTCAATACACGGTGAAAAGCACAGTGATGACTGCACTCCTTATTTTGAGTAGCTGCTTGACCACTGAGCCTTTACATCCAGTTGAAGCAATACTCGAACAACCATCAGCACAAAGCAGACTGATATTAGAAAAAGCTATTGGCGATTTATTGAATAGCCAACCGGTTAAACTCGCAGACAATGTATTTACCCTAAAAAATACTGTCATCATTGAACCCAATCAACCAAAAGACAATCAAGGTAGACTTTTAGATGGGCGAGAAATTCGGCAAGCTGATACTTTTACTTTGCTCACCGAAGATGGAAAGTGTTATTTAAGACACGACCAAAATGGACACATCGTTCTGTTAGGCAATATCAGCTGCAAAGAGAAATAATTCTCGACCTTAGAATCCATCAATCTTTTTTATTTATTGTTATCTCAATATTCTTGCTAGTGCCAGCAAACCACTTTTGCAGGTAAATACTGCCAATTACCGGTGGCATCCCCTCTTCTGGTAACTCTTTATAGCGCACACTATTTTTGTTCTGTTTTTCAAATTCAAACTTCACTTTCTTTTCAGACATGTATAAACCTATTTATGTGATAGTTATATCTATGGATCTTATACCAATCCGTATAAAGAAGTGACCACTCAGCGATGGAAAATAGCGAATAGGAGCAGCTTCTCTTTGTTGCTTAACTCCAACAACGTGACAAAGAAGTAAATCTTCTTGCCTTCTATACCTTGCTGATCCCACTAAAAAATAGTAGAGCTGTATATTAGTCGAACCAGTACCTGCATTGGATAAAGTCATGAGTTAACTTTTGGCCTGCAAAGGGCCTAGATGAAATTGCTCATGTCACAAATAATGGTGGCAATATTCGCTCATTCTACGAAACACTTTTGCTTTAATATACTCTGTCCACAGTGTCTTGTGTGAGTCCCCTTTTCCTTAGTTTCAATTCGAAGACGCTGCGCAGTTGCTGATTTTTCAATAAGCAACAATAAGAAATCCGTTAAGTGAAACACTCAACGGATTTTATTATTAACGATGTTAAATCTAATGCTATTTCAGTGTGATGGCAACCAATGAAGAACCGGATATATAGAGAGTTCCTTCTTCACTTAGGGCTAAATAACCACTTGCTGCATAGCTCCAATCTTCTTCTTGTGTATCAAGATTGATTGCATATGTGTTGCTAGAGTCACCGACAATTAAGTGCGTCTTAGTTACAATAATATTGGTGTTGTAGTTTCGGGAACCTTGAATCCAATGTGTCTCACCACTTTCTTCGTCAATGGAATAAAGTGAACCATTGGCTAACGCATAGACATTACCATTAGCAACAGACACTTGGCTGCTAAACCCCGAGCTGACCTTTTCCCATTTAATTTTAAGATTTTCCACATCAAATACAACTAATGTTCCGCGCTGTGTTACAACCACATTGTTATTACTGGTAATTACAGTAGACACACCGACTGAATACCCACTCCAGTTGAAATTAGGAAAAGCAATGCTATTGGTTAATGCGCCAGTGCTTCTATCAAGAATGTCCAATTTGGTCGTAAATGAGTACACATTATTCTCATCAACAGCAGGGGTAAACTCATCATATTGTGGGCCGGAATAAAACCAAGACTGCTCACCCGTGCTGCCGTCAAAACCATAAGTACCGCCATAATAACCGCCAGCCATATACACATTACCTGCATAAATTGTTGGAGCTAGATAGCGAGACCATTGATTACCGTAACTGGATTCAAATTCTAGCTCTCCCGTTAGCGCATCAACTGAACGAATGTAAGAGTCTCCATGTCCGCCAGTTTGAAAGAATACATTTCCGTCATCATAAGCAGGTGCATTGATCGAGTGAATTCCCTCATAATCAAGCTGCCATACAATGTTGCCTGTTTTTGCGTCCAATCCTGCAATACCTTGACTACTGAAATAGCTGTCAGATGATACAAATACCATTGAATCAGTCGCCGTTACTGGAAGTAAGCTTCCCCAAAGCGAATCTACTTCCCACTTAAAACTAAATTTGCTGCTATCGAGTATATGTGGCGTATAACCAGTGTGTCGCTCGTTTCCCTGATCGGTCTTCCAAGCTATTGGCAGAGGGAAGTCACTAGCATCACTAGGATCTGTATTGCCGTAATATTCTTCCAACGCAGAGAACTGATCAGCATCAACATCCATAGACGCATTTTCAGCACTGAGCGGATCGTTACTGTATTGAAGCTCCCATTTGTCCGGTAACTTGTCACTGTCAGTATCATTCAATATTGGAGAAGTCAGGTGAGTAATGACTTCATCGTAATCACTAAGAGTATCACCATCAGTATCGAGTAAATTAGGATCAGATCCCACATCGTGTTCTTCGATATTTGTCAGTCCATCTCCATCTAAATCTGAACTTGCGTCATTAACATTGGCATCTAAACCAAATGTAATCTCATAGGCGTCTTCCATGCCATCTAAGTCAGTATCTGTTTCTAGAGGGTTGGTGTTATAAGTCATAATCTCTTCATAATCACCCAAGCCATCTTCGTCACTGTCAATATTATTTGGATCAGTACCAAGCTCCTCCTCTTGACCATCAAGCAAACCATCATTATCAGCATCAGCTACCGTCGGGTCGGTGCCGTAGGTATTGTATTCATAACCATCACTCAAACCGTCAGAATCGGTATCTTCATTACCTTCTTCAGTACCAATTTCGTATTCGGTTAATGCTGATAACCCGTCACTGTCATGGTCAATTGATGCGTCTAAGCTATTATCCATATCCAAGCCAAATGCGTACTCCCACCAATTAGGCAGCCCGTCAGCATCAGAGTCGACGTCAGGCACAAAGTCCAAGAACTCTGCGCTCATTTTCGTTCTTCGCTCAATGACAGTTAGGTTTGTGTCTGTCTGGTAAACATATTTACTTCTGTCTGAAAGCAGTATGAAACCATTTGCTCTTAGAGCAATATCATAAAAGCTCGCAGATTGTTCCAGCGTTCTGATCAAAGTACCGTCTTGTTGATATTTATTTACACTACTATTCCATGTAGCTGCATAAATATTACCGTCCGCATCAACCGCAATGGAGCGAGCGCTGTCGATAGAAACAGTATCGATAACCTCAAGCGTACTAGCCTCATATTTATAGACCGAAGCACCAGTTAGGCCGTAAACATAACCATCGTAACCAACAGTAAGATCGATAAGCTCTGCACCCTCTACATAACTGACGCTGGAATCATCCAAATCAAACTGCACAATGCCTGACGTACTACTCCCTGAAGTACTCATATTAGTAACAAATACCTTGTTACCAATTGCATCAATTCCACCATAGGTGCCGTTATTTACCGTTGACCATGCTGGGGCGGCAATAGACTCCCATTTATTCTCCGATGGTGTGTAAATGCTAAGTACGGGTTGAAAAACGCCGTTGTATACTGCGACTCTACCATCATCCAGGACAACAATGTCACGTGCATCATACGGACCATCTAACACAATAGGAATGCTGGTTTCTCTGACCAATGCGCCATCGTAGCTATAAAAGTGCAGTTTCCCTTCATACTTGGAAACAACATTTCCACTTAATTCAAACACGGAGCGCATCGGTATAGCATTAACTGCATCTATATAGAGGTTGCAGTTGCTGTCGTTGCTGTCTATTACCAACGAAACGTCCTTAAAGCCAGCATGTACTAACAAATTTAATTTGGTCCATTCAACTTGTTCGATGTAGCCCGAGCTTTCAAGTTGACCATCCACATACAGCTCGTAACTCTTGTCGTAGATACTGTAGCAATCGCTAAACAGATGAAAATCTAGTTCTACATTTGCATACAACCGCTCCCACTTGATAGTCACATCTCCGTTCATTGCTAAGCTGATATCCCCCTGATAAGACTGAGCACTAGAGAACGTAGTATCCCCTGATACTTCCCATTCATCGGGCAGTACACTGTCTTCAAATGAAAACAAGGAATCAACTATGGCTTCAGGAACCGAAGCGCTATCTTGCGGATCTGTACCTGAAAGATACTCATGAAAGTTAATCACACCATCATTATCAGAGTCTAACTGAGCGTCACTAACATCGCTTCCATCAAGCCCATTTTCCACTTCCCACAAATCTGGTAAAAAGTCGCCGTCAGTGTCAGCAGCAAGAGGATTTAACATCAAATCAAGTACTTCCCGTCCATCATTTAAACCATCACTGTCAGTATCTGCTAACAGCGGGTCTGTTAATGCTTGGAATTCTTGCAGATTGGAAAGGTTATCTTCATCGCTATCGGCACTTGCATCTGCCGCATCAGCATCATCCAATCCGTAGCTAATTTCCCACCACTTGGGCAGTCCATCTTGGTCTTCGTCTTGTTCAACAGCGATAACAACAACATTGAACGAACCTTGCTCTTCCACTACAGCGACTATGTTATCTTCCGCCGCAAACATAGAAACAATTTCGTGCTCTAGCTCAATAAAGGTATAAGTAAACTCTAAGTTTTTAGAATAAAATCCAAGGTAGTAATTGGTCTCATTTGTATATAACCCTACAGCAACATTATCAAGCCAGCCAAAGTCACTTAACTCAGCCAAAGTTGTTAAGCCTACTGGGCGCTCCAACTCTGTGACTATTGCATCTGTTGCATAGTTCTTAATCAGAATATTTTCGCCAGTAATTATCAAACTTTCATCAACAGACACCGCCATGAAAGACGTTGGATTACCGTTATATCGTAAAGATGAGTAGTCAGATATTTGTCCTTCGTCATCTATTATGTAGCTTTCGAGAGAGTCACTGTAAGAGTTGCTAAACCAGTAAAGCCGATTTGATGTTTCATTTAGCGTATAGTCATTGGAAAAATCACCACGAGTATAAGTACTGAGTGTATTCGCATCTGCGTCAAGCACTTGATAGTCGCGATAGTAATTACCATCACCATGTATAACGACGATATGCTCGCCAGCAATAAAAAGTTGATGAACAGCATCAGCCATCGACGTGAAAATTTCTGGTCTTGATAAACCGTCCAATGAATAACTAACAATGGCTCCCGAATCATAGCCAACCAAAACTCCATAATCATTGCCTACTACGAAAGAAATGGGTTTACCCCAAATTGCATTATTACTTAACATAATGGGGTTTAGATAGGATTCAGAGCTTTCAGCCCAACGATTAATTCGATTATCGCCACTGGATAACGAGTACACAACTCCTTCAACTAACCGACTCATATCGGCGGTATTAAAAGCCAACCTTGCCGTAGGATTACAAACGCCATTTACACCATGTTCCGTTAAAGCGCATGCTGACTCTATTGGGAATGCATCTACTACCAACTCAGTAGTACTATCTATTTGCGTGTAGCCAAGATTCCAAGAATCAGGAGCACCATCGTTATCGGTGTCTATAGAAGCCGCAACATCATCAGGAAAGGCATCAATTAGGTTTTCAACACCATCGTTATCAATATCATCATTTGCAATGAAGTCGACATATTCAATGGCATTGTTATTTTGAATAACAAAGACAGCTTTATCTAGCTGCGAGATTATCTTTAATAAAGCTCCTTCATAGCTTTTCTGCTCAACTACTAAGAAGTCGTCGTTAAGACGAGATAGTAAAAATGCACCCTCTTGTTGAGCAATGGTGGTAAGACCCACAGCTTCTGACCAGACACCTTTGACAAAATTAAAACCAATACTGTTTTCGAATTCAAGGTTCGAGGCGTTATAAACATCTCCACTACCAAGAAGCACTTTTTGGCCATCTGGAGATATTAGGATCGGGCCCGAAATAGAATAATCGCCATGATAAGGAGTTTCGGCGTCAGCCGTAATTTGACCTGTAGATTGCTCAATTTCTTCATACATCAAGTCATTGGGGCTCGTTCCATCTTTGAAGAAGTAAACTCTGGCCAATGTATCATTCCAAGCATAATAGCTTGAATAGTGATTCCATTCCTCCCAATCTGTTTGGATACCATTGATGTCGAAAATATAGTGGCTTTCCCACGCACCGCTATTATCTTGAGCCAGCACGTAGTCACCCACTGAGGAGATACCGTAAACTCCCTCTGAAGTACTAGCAAAAGAGTTGAGGCTTAGGTCTTCTGCGTTTACGAAGTTAATTTTCCCACTGGAATAGCCTAAATATAAGCGGTTTTGGGCTTCTGAAAAATCCATTACATTCAAGTATTCATTCTCGTCCAACTCAAGTGCAATTTCGGTATATTTGCTGGTGACTAAATCATAACTGACAATAATTTCCGATGTTTTTGCATAATAAAAAACCAGGCCACTAATACTTGTTTCAATTTCATCGATACCTTTGCTGAGTAGCCAAGTGATATAACAAGCCTCTCCATTACCCTGATTTTCACTACTACATGCGCTATCAGAAACATAAAAATCACTATTATCACCAACACCATCACCATCAGTGTCTTCTGATTCAGATGAATTCTCAGGAAATGCATCCAATATATCTTCAACACCATCATTGTCATCATCGTCATCAGACAAGTTAGGAAAACCATCTAGATCAAAATCTTGAGATAATGGAATGATTGAATGAAAAAGCGTTCCGTCAACAAGAGTCTGTGCCTCAATGTTTGTTCCAAGTACACTTTGCTCCGCAACTAAAAGCGCATTCATTTCATCAATACTGTACGGATCAAAAGTAGATTCATCCCCATCCTTGTCCGTTCCATCAACTTCAAGATGTTTAACCGGCGCTCCTAATAATCTATTCAACAAGTTAGGATTTTCGGTGAATGTCGTTAATGACTCATCTCCATTTTTTCCATCAATGGCCCCATCGTTTAGGTCTGAAGCGAGAGCATCTAAGAAACTATCTACAGATTCAGAGCTGCCTTCTGTGGCATAACTTGCAATAGCTGCAATTGCTTCCAATGCAATTCGATATTCCAATGTAGACAATAATTCAGATTGTTCAGTCGAAACAACAGGCGAGGTAGTGAATAGATTGAATTGCGCGGATGCACCAAAACTAAAATGTTCCAAAACTTCATCGACAGACTCACTTAAAGAAGCTGTTAAATCACCTGATGCAACAGTTTTTAAGCGGTTAGTTTCAAAGCTAACGTTGTAAGGGGGGTAGTATTAACAGATTGCTTTGCAACTAATTGTTCCTTACTTATGATACTCAACAAAGTACTCATTACAGGTAGAGTCCCGCTATTAATATCTATCGTTTCATCCACCACAGATATTTCAATGAGGTAATGTTCATCTAAAGGTTCAGATACAGCTAATCCGGTAATTTTAGCTTGAGAGTCTGTAGTGCCAGTATCAATTTCTGCACCTTTAAGAAAACCGTTAGCTACATCAATTTTGTATAATGTCGCTTTTGCGTTAATTAAAGGGCCTTTTACAGCCATACCTTCGACAGAATGAATTACTGGAGGAGCAACAATGATAGGTGGTGGGTTTGTTGGAGTACTAGAGCCCCCTCCTCCACAACTGACGATCAATATTGAAAAAAGTAACACATATATTAGTTGGAAGCGGTTCATCACTAAAATCCCTTTAACTGCGTGAAGTAAGTACAAATCAAAATAGAAAAGTCGTCGCGTAGATTAATACAGTAGTTGAGTAGTGGCAATTCAATGACGTGTATTTAGATTCAGATCAGATAAAAATTGCACAAAAAAGGCGCTAACCTTGCGGATAGCGCCTTTTTAATTTTGTTTACTAAAACAATTAAGCTTTAGTAATAACGTCTACTAACATCCAGTT
>NZ_CAJWCF010000072.1 GCF_913020055.1 uncultured Paraglaciecola sp.
TTCAGCTTATCTTCGAGTTGTTTCTGGGAAATATATTTCATGTCGCCATTAGATCATAAATTTAATCTGATTGGTATTACTCATTGCAAACCAATATTTACAAGTTTTTCGATGGGTATTATATAAACGCCTCTGTTGGATATAAACTCCGAGGGGATTCAACCGGATTAGATTTAAATAATGTGTGGTTCGGGTCTTTGGGTGCAAATTATCGTTTTAGCTTCAAGACAAAAGCCGGTGTCGTCTTTGACTACAGACAATCTTCCTTTGAAGACGGCGAAGACATTCAGGAATTAAGTGTTTTTGTTTCAAATCGTATTGATAATCTATGGGGTGTACAACTTTATACTTTCACTGGTTTTAGCGAAAGTAGTCCTGACTGGGGCTCAGGAATACAAGTCAAATACTACCTATAAGTTATGACTGACATGTTCTTGATACACTTAAAACCTTAGTGTTTATATATCTGATTATTATAAGGCCATCTGAGCACATGAGGTGTCGATGGCCAATTTAATCAAAGTAGAATATAACAATGCATTTAGGGAGGGTCATGCAAAAATCCAGAGGCTGAGTGAGGACATGAGTGATTTATATCAGCACGTGGTTGACCCATCTTTTAGAAGTCTCGCAGATTGAACTGGGTACTTCCTATCAGCATCGCAACAAGCTACCTTCGTTCCAAACAGTGAGTCGTTCAGTTGTATTTTCATAGGTCAATAAAGCAGTGTTTTTCTCCCAATTCAGAGCTATAGCTCTTACTTCTGATTGATAAAATCCACTCTAACACACCGTTTTGTGTGTTATTCACCGCCCAATAAGTGATAACAAAAATGGGGTTAAAAGTTCGTGCTTTCAAGCTCTAAATCCCAATGTGTTTCTGATTGTAATACACCAAATCTGGAATATTCACGCTCTACTTTGACTCTTTTGACCACTCCCTTGTGTAGTGAAACCCAAAGGTTGCGATCGATTACGACTGAGCTACCACTTTTGTTATCCACATATGTGAATAAATACTTATATGAATGTTTGTGTATCAGAGGAAAGACCTGATATTGGTTCGAACCAACCTCAATATTCTCAATTGGGGCCAAGGTGATTTCACGCTCCCCCTCAGTCACAGGGCCTGAGACGGAACCCCCATACATAGTGTGAAAACTGATTTGTTGGTGCTCAGTCCCATTGACTGATGTTAATGGGGGTATATTGAGTAATCCTCTGTCAAACGCGTTGTCAATTACGTATTCATTGCCATATTCATTCGTTAATTCGAACATCTCTCCATTTGTTTCCTGCCAGACGCTCTGCTCAGTAACCTGTTCTTCCTCCGTTTCCAAAAACCGAGTTTTAGTGATGCGTGTTAGTATTATTTTATCTAAATATGTTCTTTTTCCAGGCATAAACTCTTCGATAACTTCTACTGGTGATTCTCGGGTAATTTCACCATTAATGAGTACTCTAACGGTACCGATAAAAATTGAATAATCACCCGCTAAGTAGATCCTAAGATCTTTGCGAACAGGTATTTCTGGTTCAAAACCACTAATAGTGTCTGAGTTACCGCCACAAGAACTCATAAACACAAATAACATGAACAGCATAGGTATCGACTTAATCTTTCGATTGTCCATAAGTTGGAGATTATCGTTTTTTATATCCATCATTCATTCCAAATCTTTTGTAAAAATTCATTAAATAAATATTAAGAAAAATCGAGAGTCTAGTTTTGATATAAATCAATATGTCATTGTTCAAAACGATATTCTCGATTTCTTTAAAACATACCAGTAAAATATATGCCTCTGGGCAGAAAATAATAACAGCGGTAACCGAATGCCTTGATACCCCTTGTGGGCAAAGCCTGATAAAACCTAACCAAAGGTATTCTCTTTTCACCCAAACACTAGTGTGAATTAGTAGGCATTAATCCTTGAAACAGACCAAAATAAACGCCAGAGATTAGCGCTAATGATGTGGGGTTTGACTTTTGCTTTGAGCCAAGGCCAATGGAAACGGCAAAAGCATCCATACTCAAAGCTATGGCTAATAATAGAACTTCAATCAACTTTGGGGATCCTAATAGGTGCACGAGAGATAATTCGATATGCCAAAACACAGCAATTTATTTGGCGCCAGCAAGGCAACTCTCTTTGCGTGTTAGCCATTAATGATATTTTGTAACTGATCTATTTTTAAGTCAATCAACACCTGTCTTAACCAATAAAGATCAACAGCCCCTAATAAAAAGCCAAAATCCCATCGGCAATTTAGGCCTTCTTCGATTAAGTGCGTTGCGCTACTAATGATTTATTTAGTCACCTATATAATGTATCCAGTGCTGATATTGTTGTGTTTATCAAGGCGAACTTGTCGAGGAATAGCCGACTATTGAGCGCAAGTTCAACGAAGATAGGCGCAATAATGGATAGCTTGAAAAAGAGGCACTGATTCGACTGTAATTTATAATGATAAAAAAAACACCTACCGGATTGGCAAGTGTTTCTAGAGGATTACCGAAACTCACTTCTGCTTAGATTGTTAATTCTGGCGCCCTTATCAGACCAAGAGCTCAAACTAGGCGCCAAAATCAAATATCAGTCAGGTATGAGACAGTTGATTAAATTTTTTCTGTTGAAAATCAGCATCACCAAAGGTGGTGTTGATCATCATTAAACGCTTAACATAATGACCTACATCAAGCTCGTCGGTAAGGCCCATGCCGCCATGTAATTGAATAGCTTCGTCGCCAATCAACTTACCGTTACGACCAGTCATCACTTTTAATGCAGCAATATTTTTGGCCAAGTCGTCTGCACCACTTTCAGCCGCACACACGGCTCGATACAAAATGGACTTGGCTTGCTCACCCGCCATAAACATATCAACCATACGATGTTGCAGAGCTTGGAAACTGCTGATAGCCACACCAAATTGTTGTCGTGTTTTAGTGTATTCAATCGTAGTGGTCGTAAGTTTTTGCATAATGCCTAAAGCTTCAGCGCACAAAGCAATAGTCACGTCGGCAACAACCGCTTCAATGATAGAATAACCGTTATCCACATCACCCAACACTTGATCAGCGGCAACACGCACATCAGTCAGTTTAATGTTTGCCACCAATTGTCCATCCATCAGGCGATAGGATGTACGTTCTACTCCCGCAGCATCAGTATCAATTAAAAACAAGGTGATCCCTGCTTCGTCACACTGACCGCCTGATGTTCTTGCAGACACCACGACTTTGTTGGCAGCTGCACCATTTGAAACCACGGTTTTTTCACCGTTAAGCAGAAAATCATTACCGTCAGCTTTAGCTGTGGTTTTCACGTCGGCTAGCTCAAAACGACTTTGGCGTTCTAAGTAGGCAAATGCACCTTGCAATGAACCGTCGATAACTTTTTCGATGTTGGCATCTTGTAAAGCAGCGTTACCACTTTTATTCAGTAGGCCACCAAACATTAATACTGTTGCGATGAAAGGTTCAACAACTAAGCCTTTACCCATCTCTTCCATTACGGCCATAACGTCGGTCGCACCGCCGCCAAATCCACCATGGGCTTCGTCGAAAGGAATAGAAAGCCAACCAAGATCAGCAAAGGTCTGCCAGTTTTTAGGATTAAAACCTAAGTCGCTCGCAGCATTAGCGCGGCGGCTCTCAAAGTCATATTCGTCTTGCACAAAGCGCGTAACGCTGTCTTTGAGCATATTTTGTTCTTCAGATAAATTAAAATTCATGATTAAAGCCCCAGTACATATTTGGCAGTAATATTTTTTTGTACTTCGTTCGAACCACCGTAAATTGTGGCTGCTCGTCCGTACATATAAGCTTGTCTCGCATCGTGTCCAAAAGCATGACCGATAGTTTCTGCGGTTTCTTCACCGTGAATAACACCACTATAGTAGCCAGCCAAGTCCATATACATTTGCTGAATGGCTTGTTGAATTTCAGTGCCTTTGATTTTTAGCAGTGATGATTCAACCCCTGGGCCTTTTCCGTCAGCAGTTGAGGCCAACACACGTAGTTCGGTGAATTCTAACGCCATCAATTCAATTTCAGTATTCGACAGACGATTCTGAAACTGCGTGTCTTCACTAAGCGGGCGTCCACCACTCACTTCTTGCGCGAGTAACTTGCGCAATTCGCGCAGGCGCCTTTTAGAATCAGCTACTGCGGCAATAGAAGTACGCTCATGAGCCAACAAGGCCTTGGCATATGTCCAGCCTTTATCCTGCTCGCCAATGCGGTTGGCAACGGGTACTCGTACGTCCTCAAACACCACTTCATTAAGACTATGGTGATCGTCTATAGAAGAAATTTTATTCACCGTTATGCCGGGGCTTTTCATATCAATCAACAGGAAAGTAATACCATCTTGGCGCTTACCGGAGGAATCAGTGCGAACCAGACAAAAAATCCAATCAGAGTACTGGGCGTAAGTAGTCCAAACCTTGGCACCATTAACAATGTAATCATCACCATCTAACTCAGCTTTGGTTTTCAGAGCAGCAAGATCTGAGCCTGCACCAGGTTCTGAATAACCCTGACACCACCAATCTTCACTTTTAAGAATACGCGGCAAAAAGCGTTTTTTCTGTTCGTCGCTACCAAAACCGTAAATAACTGGCGCCACCATTTTGAGGCCAAATGGCACCACATCGGGCGCTCCGGCTAGAGAGCGTTCGGTTTCAAAGATAAAGTTTTCTGTCACTGACCAATCAACACCACCTTGCTCAACAGGCCAACCCGGTGCTAACCAACCTTTATCATTCAGTTTATTCTGCCATTCAATTTGTGCAGCCTTAAACTCGTCATCTAGACCACGTATTCGCGTGGCTAAATCTTCTGTCCAATTCTCAGACAAAAATGCGCGCACTTCGTCGCGAAAGGCTAATTCTTCAGCCGAAAAGGTAATATTCACTTAATGTTTCCTCTATCAATTGTTCATCTTGGGACTAACCACAAGTAGGCCAATACTGTACGCCTCTTCCTTTCCCTTGTACTTAGGTTAAAATGCCACTTAACATGGTGTAAGTGCCAAATAGTACCGAACAAGTTCGATGGACTAAAAACAATGCAAAATCCAAAATGGCGAGTGGCTTTACTTATTTATAACGGTGCCTGGGCCTCTACGATTTATGGCTCCTTAGAGTTATTTCACAGCGCTAATTTGCGCCAGCCACAAGATCAGCAATTTCAATGTGATCTGCTCAGTGCAGATGATCGCCCGGTCCAATTATATGGTGGCCATTCGATTCATGGCGATGCAGTAATTGGTGAGCAATCTTACGATTTGATCATGTTGGCGCACTATTGGGGAGATTTCGAACTCGTCACTCAGCAATATCCTAAAATTCCACCTTGGCTGGCCAAACAACATGCTAAAGGAACACGTATCGCCGGGATCAATAGCGGAATTTTTTGGGCTGCTGAAGCTGGTCTATTAAACGGAGGTAGAGCAACCACCTATTGGCGTCATTTACGTGAATTTGAACAGCGCTACCCAAAAATTCAGTGGCAAGCCAATCAGGCTAGTGTTGAACATGAAGGTATTTACAGCTCTAACGGTCAAAATGCTGCAATGGATCTGAGTTTGCACCTACTGGAAATATTTTGTGGTCCCGCAATCGCTGCTAGTTTGGGCAGAGATATCAGCTCTGATAGCCGCCGTATCTACGATTTAAATCTGATCAACATAGCCGGTTTTAGGCAACATCGAGACTTGGGTATTCATAGAGCACAAGACTGGCTAGACGAGTATTATTCTGAGAGTGTTGAGTTGCAGCAACTTGCCAAACAAATAGGTATGAGTAAACGCACATTTATTCGTCGATTCCAAAAAGCCACTGGTGAATTACCATCTCGGTACTTACAACGACTGCGAGTTGAAGCCGCTAAACACCTTTTAGGTAATACTGAAGACAGCATTAAAACAATCGGCATGAGTGTGGGTTATAGAGATATCAGCTCATTTTCAAAAGTGTTTAAATCGCTGACAGATTTCACGCCAAGAGAGTTTCGTACACGATTGCGCCCCACGGGCATCAAGAATACTTTAAAAGTCGACTAAAAATACGCTCAATATCTTTCAAGTTTCGGCAAGGTTCAACACTAGAGCACCAAGGCGAATACTCCGACATAATAGAATCACCTGAATCCCAACTATTTCGATGTTCTGGATTGAGCCATAATACCCGTTTACTTTTGCGGTATACCTTTTCCCAAATGTCTATTCGACCATCACCTTGATTATTTCGGGCATCGCCTAGCATGATGACAGTTGTTTTTTTATCGATACTCGCCAGCGCTTGGGACTGAAAACCAACCAGAGCCTTGGCATAGTCTGTAGACAAACCACCCCAGCGTTGCATAATTTCTTCTAGTGCCAACTCAATACCTTGCTGTTTAAACAGCTCTGAGACTTCGATCATTTCAGAGGCAAACACAAAGGAGCGTACTTTTGGCATAACATCTTGTAGCGAGTACAAAAACAACAATAGAAATCGCGCCACTCTACTAACCGAACCACTAACATCACAAATGGCGACAATTTTAGGTCGCTCTATACGCGTCGCTTTCCAGCGAGTATGAAATAAAGCACCATCAAAAGCGGCATTGGCGGCAATGGTTTTACGTACATCCAACAAACCTCGTTTACGGGTTAAACGTCGACGGCTATGTTGTGAGGCTAATTTGCGTGCTGCCTTTTGCACCAAACTTTGCATAAGTTTGTAATCGAGGTGCTCAAGCTGACTTAACTTAGCTTGCTGTAGATAATCCACCCGGTATTTTTGACCTTTATGTCTGGCAAAAATCAAATACTGCTGTTCCACATAGTCATTAACTTGGTCAAGCAAACGTGCTCGGGATTTTACTAATTTCTGCTGCAGTTTTTTGTGTTCAGGACTATCCGTTTCACCACGAATTTCAGTGCCCAAAACATCGTCACCGAGGCGTTGCATTATTTTATAGGCGAAGTAATTTTTTTGCGTAAACAACACTATGGAAGATAGTTTCTCTGCCACAGCAGCCTGAGCAATTGCTAGACTCATGTCTTCGTTGTTCCCAAGCGCCTGTCCCAATGGTGAACTAGCACTGGCTTGTAAACCATCCGAGTTGGCGGCCTGATCTGCGGCGGAGATTTGTAGTTCATCTGAGGACTCGACGTTGTTTTTGTCTTCGTCTTCATCTCGCTTAAGGTCGACCTTCTGGGCTTTTTCTACACTTGCAAAATATAGATCAAACAACTCTTCATAAATCACTTGGTCAGCTTGGCGTTTAACCAAGGTCAATGCCAAGACTGTTTTTGATGTTTCGCGACTCTCAAGTCCTAACAACTTGATGGAGTTTAGTGCATCTAAGGATTCAGCTGGCGACACTTGCAGGCCAGCTTCACGTAGTGCGCCTATAAAGTCAGCAACAAAACGCACCTAGCGCAAACCCTTCAACAATTCTTTGATTTCTGGCTCAACTAATTCAATATCATCCTGAAACTTCAAAAGTAAATTCAGGGTTTCTTTTACCCAATGAGGGTCCAATTCTTCAACGTTCAATAACAGCAAGGCTCTGGCCCAATCGATGGTCTCACTGACTGCCGGTGATTTTTTCAAA
Organism: uncultured Paraglaciecola sp.; assembly: GCF_913020055.1. Lineage (GTDB taxonomy): Bacteria > Pseudomonadota > Gammaproteobacteria > Enterobacterales > Alteromonadaceae > Paraglaciecola. The sequence goes on from NZ_CAJWCF010000072.1 coordinate 7,613, forward strand.
GGCATGTTTCTAAGTTTGCCAATTAACGTCACTATTTGCTCTCTTAACTGAGAGTCTAACCCTTCCACTTGACTGGCTAAAATCCGACTTTCTAAGGCTGCATCAGGAAAAGGAATATACAAATGCAAACAGCGACGTTTCAAAGCGTCACCAAGCTCTCGAGTATTATTACTGGTTAACATAACTATTGGAGTGGAGACTGCCTTTACTGTGCCAATTTCTGGAATAGATACTTGGTAATCCGATAGCAGTTCCAGCAAAAAAGCTTCAAACTCTTGATCGGCCTTGTCTATTTCGTCCACCAGCAAAACAGCACCATCTTGACTCTGCAGAGCTTGCAATAAGGGTCTAGGTTCCAAAAATTCTTGTGAATAAAAAATATCGCCAAAGTCATGCAAACGAGCAATAGATTCATCTAACCCACGGGCGCCTCTAAGCACATCGCCCAATTGTTCTTTCAGTACCTGAGTGTAGAGTAATTGTTTGCCGTACTTCCATTCATAAAGTGCCTTTGACTCGTCCAGACCTTCATAACACTGCATGCGGATCAGGGGCGCATTGAGAAAAGTCGCCGTTACTTTAGCTAATTCAGTTTTGCCAACGCCAGGAGGGCCTTCAATTAGAATAGGTTTTTGCAAGTGGCAAGCCAAATATATTGCGGTGGCAACAGAGCTGCTGCATATATAACCTAAAGCCTCATAACGGCTTTGAATAATCTCAGGGGAGGCAATTTTTTCTTGATGTTTTATGATCACGGATATCTGCTGCTCAAGGATAACTATCCAATATTATTCACATAATGTTTGAGTATTACCAATCACTATAAACACTTTAAAACTATTGGTGAAAGCGAGTCGTTAGAGATTGTCTCTGTACCTTGTGGATTCTCTAAGAAATATAAACAAACAGCTCAAACTGCCAATACCGTTTGAGCTATTTATACAGCACGAGGGATTTGGATTAACTCAGAAAAGTTAACCCGGTCAAGTAATCGTGTACTAGCTCTCTATCCGTCAATACAAATAACAGCACTACATCGCCTGATTGAGCAAAATCCATGGCTATTTTTGCGCCTTCTAATGGATTTGCAGCATATTGTATATTTTCTGGGGGAATCGATTGTTGGCCTAAATATTGACTTACAATTTCTGGCACTTCGCCTATTTCTCGGCCCCGTAAATAACGCTCTAACTCAGTGACTACGTATAGACTTGCGTCTAACTCGGTAACAGCTGCAGTGAGATTGCGAATTTCCTCGTCACTTCTGTCTCCAGCATGGCTAAACATGGCTATTTTACGTTTAGCGGGTAGTTGCTTAATAGTTTTTACTACCGCTCGCATACTGTGTTCGTTGTGGGCAAAATCCACCAACACCTTAATACCGTTGATATTGTAGATATTGCCTCTTCCTGGGTTGTCTTGAGCGTTGCTACCGAAATCCTGCAAGCCATCTCGAATCGCCTGAGTAGGTAAATTCAGCGCTTTACACAAACCCACGACTCCTAATGCATTTTGTACATTATGTTCGGCAGCACCATTAAGCGTCATAGGCACTTGTTCTAATGCTGCTATGGTTTCTTGTTGGTTGTCTAAAGCATAAATAATTTGTTTATTTTGGATAAATACTGCTGCGCCACCTGACTTTAACTGGCTTTGGATTAAAGGGTTAAATTCATCAGTGCTATACCAACATATCTTATTGTTGAGCTTTAAACCTTGTTCTCTTACCAGTTTATTGTCGGCGTTTAACACTAAAGTGCCATTAGCATCGAGTCCCTTAGCGACCACAAATTTAGTTTCTGCTAATTCTTCAACTGTATTGATACCATACTGTCCCAAATGATCACTGGCAACATTGGTAATCAACACCGCGCCTACTGAATCAACAGGCAACCCTCTGCGTAGTATTCCACCACGGGCGACCTCTAAAAATGCCATCTCAGTGCGGGAGTCTCGAAGTAACATTCTTGCCCCACCGGGGCCTGAATAATCACCAGTATCAATAATGTCATCACCCACGCGAATAAAGTCGGTAGAAGTGACCCCAGCAACATAACCAGCGGCTTTTGCAATGTGCGAGGCCAAACGTACGCTGGTTGATTTACCATTGGTGCCAGTGATGAAAGCCCGCGGGATATCTTGGTATTGTTGCCACTGAATGTTTGTTAACTTAGGCAATGCCCGAACTGGCCAAGTTTGTGATGACTTACCCATACCTAAGCTGACATCGTCATCATCAGTTATACAACTGACTCCATGTTTATGCGCAGCATGCATCAAAGAGATAAGTTCAGGATTGAGTTCTTCGGTTAGCTCTTCACGTAATTCATTTAGCCGTTGCTGCCAATCTGGCAAGGTGTCACTTTTTAGCTCTGCAACACAACAATGCCAAGCTAATTCAGCAAGGTCACAAGCACAATAGAGTGAATCCATAGGGGCGCTGAGGGCCAAATTAGCCCCTTCGTTATGCAGGCGATAGGTAGTTTGTTGCTGCCAACCAAACTCGGCTAACAACTTTGCTAGCCACTGCTGCCAAACATTGACCACTTTATTCTTATCTATGTCTTCAATAAACACATCAAGAATGGCACCGGGATGATCCCACAATAAATTAGGCCCAGTTAAGCGCCTTGCTTCATCAAGTTCTAATCGCATCAGTCGAATTTTCCTTAATCAGAATCTTCGTCATGCTCAACCACTAAACGCACGCCACGTTCATCATGCACGAGTGATTCACCTTCGTTTAATTCGAACTTGTGTTCTATGGGTTCAAATAGTTTTTCAGGAAAATCTTGCGAAGGAGTTTCATCTTGATTTTCTAGGGTGCCATCTGAATTAAAATGTACAATTTGTTTCCAACAACGGGTGATGTTGTCTCCCAAAATAATCAACAAGTCACCTTTTTTACAATCTTTTAGACCTTGTTCAATGGCCTCTTCTTCAGATGGAATAACCTGAATGTTAGCTTCATCTATTCCGGCCTCAAGTAATCTTTGTTTGAGCATTTGCGGTATTTCATCAAAACCACGACCTCTTCTGTCATCGTCAGCCTTACAAATGAAAGAATCGAACCCTTTGGCGGTTATATTTGCCACGGCTAAGACATCTTCATCTCGCCTGTCTCCGGGCATTGCCAGCACAATTCGACGTTTTCCGCTCACATCTAAGCGTGTGGCTAAATCGGTAATTGTTTCTATTGCAGCAGGGTTGTGCGCGTAGTCGAGTATTACTTTAAAGGGTAGTTCGTCGTATATATTGAGTCGACCAGGTGCTTGATAGAAAGAGGTATTGAAAATCCGTAAGCCTTGACGAATATTCTCTAGAGAGGTGTCAAAACTATAAGCAATGGCGGCAGCAAACATGGAATTTTGCACATTATGCAATGCCTTACCTTCAACAGTTGCGGGGATTAAGTGAGTCCATAATAGTGGTATGTGAGCACCTTTATCATAGATAGTGATCATATCGCCGTTGATGCCCTTTTCGAGCACGGCAGCCATACCGCCGCTGCGGATATGTTCACGAACCAAACCATGCCCAGAGTCCATAGTCACATAACAGATACGTTCAGCGTCACAAAAATCTGCCATTTGTAAACATAAGTGATCATCAGCGTTAAGTACCACTACATCTTTGGCGACTTCAACCACAACACGTTTAATTTGCGCCAGTTGTTCTACTGTATTGATGCCTCTTTGTCCAAGATGGTCGGCAGTAACATTGAGGCAAGCGCCTACATTACAGGTGGTATAACCCAATCCACGTTTGAGTATACCGCCACGTGCAGTTTCCATAATGGCAAAATCGACACTAGGGTCGCGCAACACAATTTGTGCTGCCGTTGGGCCGGTCATATCGCCTTTAACACTTAAATGCCCGTCAATATAAACACCGTCAGTTGAGGTCATGCCCGTAGTAAAACCAGACGATTTCATAATGCTAGCTAACATACGTGAAGTGGTAGTTTTACCATTGGTACCGGTAATAGCTGCAATCGGAATTCGGGAATGACTACCAACTGGAAACAACATATCTATCACTTTTCCGGCAACATCTCTGGGTGTACCTTCACTTGGTGCCACATGCATTCTAAAACCAGGAGCGGCATTACATTCGCAAATACCACCACCAATTTCTTTATAAGATTTACTGATGTCGTCGGTTAAAAAGTCTACTCCACCTACATCAAGCCCAATGGCTTTAATCGAACGTACGGCCATATCTCTATTATCTGGATGCACCATATCTGTCACATCAATTGAGGTGCCACCAGTGGATAAGTTGGCAGTGGAACGTAAAAAGAAGACGTGGTCTTTGTCTAAAACTGTTTGTTTGTTGTAGTTAGCTTCTTCCATTAATCGTTCAGCTTGGCTATCTAACTCCAACCTTGTTAATACCTTTTCATGACCGATACCTCGGCGAGGATCTAGGTTAACTATATCGACTAATTCTTCAATACTACTTTTACCATCACCCACAACATGGCCCGGCACTCGCTTAGCCACAGCGACAAGTTCGTCGTTAACAACTAACATTCTGTGATCATAACCGGTCAGAAAACTTTCAATCAAAATTGCTTTGCTGGTGCCGTGTTTTTGCGCTTCATGGTAAGCGGTAATGACCTCTTCATCCGTGGTGAGGTTGATGCTGACACCTCGACCATGATTGGCATTTAAAGGTTTGACTACTACAGGATAACCAATTGACTTGGCTGCCCTCACCGCTTGCCTTTCGCCGTATACCATCACTTGTTGTGGTACTGGCAAACCTAAATCATTTAGTAAATTGTGCGTGTCTTCTTTGTCGCAAGATATCTCGACAGCAATATGTTTTGTTTGACTGGTAATAGTGGCTTGAATGCGTTGTTGGTATTTACCATGGCCAAATTGCACAAGGCTATACTCGTTTAGCCTAAGCCAAGGAATATTGCGCTGTTCAGCAGCAGCCACTAAAGAGCCTGTACTGGGACCAAATTCTTTACGCTGAGCCATACGCACAAAACTGCGTAGTTCATCGTTAAAATCAAAATCATCTTCAATATCTGCTTTAATGGCTTGTTGCACATTAGCAGGCATCAGATGAATCAATAGACGCATACCTAAGGCGCCCGCTTCTAACCCAACATCTCTTTGGTGATATTGATATACTACGTTGTAGCAGCCTTCTTTCTTTAAACTTCTAGTGCGACCAAAACCAACTGGGGAGCCTGCTAAATTTTGTAACTCAAGAGCCACGTGTTCCCAAATATGCCCTATCCAAGTTCCCTCATCTTCTCTCAATCGTCTGATAAAGCCGCCTTCTTCACTATATGAACAACCGTGGCTTTGTAATGAAGGCAAAGCTCCAATTAGACCATCAATAAAACCTTTACCTAATTTTACCGAAGGCCAGTTTTCTAATTCTCCAATATCGATTTGATAACGAATAACAGGGAAGTTAGCGTAGATGTTGGGGCCAACATACACATTTTTGCTGAGAATTTTCATAGGCTAAGGGTTCCTGCTTAAGTTCTACTGAACTAAGGTTATGTTGAGAATGTGTAGGTGGTTTACACAGTAAACTAACTTATAGAAAAACTAAGATAAGCGCCATTGTTTTTAGTTTTTTAGGAAGAATGGGTAGTATAAAAATGGGCAGCGAAAAATATCGCATACCCATAATGTATTTAGGGCTTATTCTATGAAGGCTTTACGATCATTAATATTATAACGACTGCCGTTGGCCAATATATGCAATTTTAAATTCAGCAAAGTGAGAGCATCACCACTGCGCGCTTCAGCCATAGAAGAATGTTCGATATCCGAAGGGTCGATTACTGTAATCGCTCCGCTACCTACTACGGTAAATTCATTGTCACCATCGATAAAAGCGGCGGTATCTTCATCTAGTCCTAGGCCGAGTAAAAACGGATTGTAAGAAACGGCGCTCAATAGCCGAGACAACCTATTTCGCTCGTTAAAATGTTGATCAACCACTATGGTATTAATCAACCCCAAACCAGGCGCTAAATTCACCCCATCTTCGGTAGGTACAATGCCTGTATTACCGCCGGTAATCATATGTTGCGAGACTATCGCTGCACCAGCTGAAGTACCCGCAACATGCACACCTTGGGCATTTAGTTTACGAATAGTTTGGGCTATAGGTGTGCCGCCTAAAATAGTCGACAAACGTAATTGGTTACCCCCAGTGATGAATATGCCAGTACAGCTTTCAAGCTGGGTTACATATTCTTCTTTTTTAGCATCATTGCGATCACTAATAGGCAACCAATGGGTATTACCGGCTCCTAGATCTTTAAATATTTTTTGATACCTCTCACCGGTATCTTCCAACTGAGAGGCAGTAGGTACAATACAAATATCAGCATCGCTGCCACCACATAATTCAACAAATTTTGTTAAAATTTCTGGGTTATCTATTTTTTCTTCAGCACCACCAATGGGTATCACAAACCCGCGTTGCTGCCCTTTAATATCTGGAGACGGCATTTTTATTCCTCAAACGTACCTTTCTTAACAATTTCTTTATTGTAGATATGCCAAACACCATTGGCCATCACATGGCTTATGCGGTTTTGCTTATCTAAAACGATTAAATCAGCGTCCATACCGAGTGCTAGTCGACCTTTTGTTTTAAAGTTCATTAGCGTTGCAACATTGCTGGTAAAAAAAGCCAAGCAATCTTCAATTTTTGTTCCTTGGTCTACCAACTGATAAAACACATTAGTCATAGCAATGGAGTTAGCAAAATCCATTTTAGTCATATGCCCATGTTTATCAAAACATGGTAGGCAACCACCACCATCTGAACTAATGGTGAGTTTGTCCTGGGGATAATCACTATTTATATAGCGCAATAACGCATCAGCTGGCTCATAGCCGACTTCGCCTGTTTCAAATGCAGTGACATCAATCCAGCAACCTTGCTTGGTTAACTCACACGCTTCTGCAAATAATTCTCTGCGCCGATTCACATGAGTAGGATTAAACGTCTTAGCGGGAATTTCCGATGACGACAACGCTTCTCGGACTAATTCTAGTCCGCGCTCTCCATCACCTAAATGCAAATGCACTATTCCTGCTTTACCTGTCATCAATCTTGAAACATGGGCTTCTGAAGCGACCTTTAACAATTCATTGAGCGTGGGCTGTGACGATCGGTGATCACTGATTGCCAGTTCGCCCACACCAACAATAGGTTCAATAAATACAATATCGGTTTTTATTGATCCGGTAAGCGTAGTAGGCGGTAAATGATAACCACCTGTGTAACAAAAGGCAGACAACCCTTCTTCACGCAAAGCATATACTTGGGCAAGTAGTGATTCTGTACTTCGAGTGATGTCATCAGTACCCAACAATCCTACAGCAGTAGTAACGCCAGCTTGAGTAAATTGACTCAAAGGAACAGGTGGAACACGGGTGGAAAAACCAGCTTCCCCGCCACCGCCAGTAATATGGGTATGTGCGTCGATAAAACCAGGTAAAAGAGCTTGGCCTTGCAAGTCTAATTCAGCCACGGCCAGTAATGGGTCTAAAGTAGGCAATGAATCACCCATATACAGGATTTCGCCCCCTCCAATCAAAAGATGTTTCAGCCCAATAGACTCTGGGGCATAGACGTTAGCATTTTTAAGCAAGGTGATTGAGTTAGCTGAAACCACTGAATTTACCGATATATGAAAGATATTATGAACAGCGCGATCCTAATCCACATATGACAGGTAAGCAAAGGCTTTGTCGGCTTTATCTCGAGATAAAAATGAGGCTGATAAACCCTTATGCTTATAGAAATTGGTATAACAACTGCAATTTAGAATAATTAGGTTTAGAGTTGATGCTTGTTCAAAATTTATATAATAAATAACTCAAATGATAAAAATCCTACCACTGGTAATATTGTTGTTAGCTTCCTTGCCTGCACTCGCAGCCGGAATAAAAGATTCACCTCATGCCATAAAAACCTTAGAGATTTACAAAACCATAATTGAGATCCCAACCGTTGCCGGTCGCGGCAAGGTACCCCAAATGGCCACCTATCTAGCGAACGAGTTTCGGAAAGTCGGTTTCAAAGATGAAGATATTCAGATTATTCCTAAAGGTGAAACAGTCGGCATGATTGTTCGCTACCAAGGAGATGGTTCTGTTAAACGTCCCATACTTTTACTAGGCCATATGGACGTAGTAGAAGCGCTAGACAAAGACTGGGAACGCCCTCCTTTTAAGCTCATTCAGGACGATAATTATTTTTACGGACGCGGCACTATAGACAATAAACTTGGTATCACCATGCTCTCTTCGACTTTTATACGTTTGAAAAAAGAAGGTTTTGTACCTAACCGAGATATTTTCTTGGTTTTCTCTGGTGACGAAGAAACAGGCATGTTAACCACAAAAATGCTGGCCAATGAACGCCCTGAATTAGCAAACGCAGAATATGCTCTCAACTCTGACGCCGGTGGCGGTGATCTGGATAAAACTGGCAAGGCCATAGCTTATTTAGTGCAAGCGGCAGAAAAAACCTATGTCAGCTTTGAACTAACACTCAGAAATAAAGGCGGTCATAGCTCGAGGCCCCGAACAGACAATGCCATTTATGAATTATCAACGGCGTTACTTAATGTAAGAGACTATCACTTTCCTGTTATGTGGAGTGACATGACACGGGAGTTTTTCAAAGTATCGGGGACGCAATTGGGCGGCGAACTGGGAGAGGCGATGACTGCATTTGCTATCGACCCAACCAATAAAAAAGCATCTGATCGACTGGAAACAGAATCCTCATACGTAGGCACCACACGTACAACTTGTGTCACCACTATGTTAACCGCAGGACACGCTGAAAACGCCCTACCTCAATCGGCCACAGCGACAGTCAATTGCCGTATTTTTCCAGGTGTAAGTGTTGAAAACGTCAAACAAACACTGCAAACAGTAGTTAACAATAATGCTATTGAATTTGTCACATTAGACTCACCAGTGGAAAGCCCAATATCAGAATTGCGAACTGACGTCATGGCTGCGATAAAGAAATCGGTACATGCACGTTATCCAAATGTACAAATCATTGCTTACATGGAATCAGGTGGCACAGACGGCATGCACTTTCGCAAAGCTGGTATCCCAACATGGGCATTATCCAGTGTGTTTATGGACCCAGATGAAATGTTTGCCCATGGTCTGAATGAACGTTTACCTATCAAAGCTTTTTATGAGGGACTTGACCATTGGACTATTATTTTAAAAGAGTTAACTGGCAATTAGTTTCGCAAAAAAACATAGTTTAAATGGGGTATCGGTAGTGCCCCATTTTTAATGCCACTCTTCAGAACTGACCAGATGACACTCACCTCAATGTACTTTATGCTTAAGATATGACTGCCACAAATATACAAAATAACCAACGCCCTCAATACACTAAAGCTCAAACCAAGTTTATTCTGGCAACCCTAGATTCCTTAATGGATGAAGGAGTGGATGGCTGTTCGGTGCGCAAAATAAGTGAAAGAGCAGGTACGGCAGTTGGCCTGATTAACTATCACTTTGGCACACTCAACGACTTACTGGCGGCTACCTATTTGCATTTAGCCTATACATTGATGGACAAGGCCATTGAGAAATCACAAAGCACCGTTCTTCCCAGACAAAGGTTGTCTTTTTTTATCCAAGAGACCTTTGGTGATGCTGTCATGCAACGCAAAATTTTGCGCGCTTGGGTAGTGTTTTGGAGCATGATCGACAGAGCGCCTCAAATCAAACAGGCCCATGATTCATCCAATCAGGCCTTTAGAGTGTTTCTACAGCAAAGCTTTGCTGAATTGAATAAAGAAAACCCTGTCAGACCTACTCCACGCCTTGCCGCCATTGGCCTCACCGCCATCATGGACGGTTTATGGTTAGAATGGTGTTTATCCTGCGAAACCTTCAATTCAGACGAGGCCATTTTATTGTGTGAGCAATGGGTAGATGCCGCTTGTAAGTAGAGTTATTTAGTCAGGCTTTGAAGGTACCAATTGAGAAAGCTCTGTTGAAAGCTTTCCATTTCTGACAACCTTCCAGGCTTATAAAACCGTGAATTCACACCTTTTTGGTTATTCATAATGATGGTTTTATCTGCTTGGGTGGTGACATCCCAAAGCCAAGTGAGCTGGTCTAGTTGATAGTCTTTCCCTTCAACCGCTGACTCATTCACAAACCAATACACATCACAGATACATTCATCTACAGAAACCGGTAAAAAACGGTAACCGAGCATGTGATCGTCGTAAATCAAAAAATAGCTCAACGGCCCAATCATCAGTTCAGACGCACCACCATCATATTCGTCTAACGACCCAAGCAATGGCGCAACAGGTTTTCCACCTAAACTGCCACTTAATGCACCACGCAATAGGGGATTGCGATCATATTGATAACCTTCTTGCCCCTTTTCGGCTAAGTCGAAATAATGATTTAGCTCAATACACTTGGGGTTAGCTTGATGTGCCTGGGTGAAATTAGCTTTTGTTGTTTGAAACACCTTTGGGGATTTCGCCATGGCATGAATTTGCGCAAATTCTGGGTGAGAGGGGCCGCAGTGATAACATTCTTGATAGTTCTCAACCGCTAACTTCCAATTAGCTGGAATCCGATAGGATTTTTGCTCAGCCAGCTTCATGTTAAACATGCCAAACAATTCGAAGGGTTGTTTGAGATCTTCGCGAAGAGAAGTAAGGCTAGGTGGATTTTCACTTAAACAGATAAAAATAAGCCCTCCTAAAAGCGCTACATTGATCTTATGTAAACCATTCTCGGACTTGGCAAAGTCATCCGGCATATTACGCGCAGAAATAAGCTCGCCGTCTAAGTTGTAACTCCAAGCGTGGTAGGGGCAAGTCAGAGATTTTTGCGAACCGGATTTTTCAAGACAAATTCGCGAACCACGGTGACGGCAAACATTCACATGCGCTTTTATCTCACCAGCGGCAGTTCGCAGAATAATCACTGACTCGGTATCAAATTCAACAGTAAAATAATCACCAGAAGTGGGGATTTGCGACTCATGTCCGGCAAATAACCAATGCTGCAAAAAAATATTACTTATCTCAGCACGGTAAACGTCTTGGTCTTTATAAAACGCCTGACTAAGAGACTCACCCTGCAACTGGGCTGCAACAAGTTGTTGTATTTTATCTGAGTTTGAAGATGCCATTGATCTTGGCTAGCCTAATTAATCTGCGTTATTGACAGTATTGAACGAGTGTTCAATACTGTCAATAATCAGTTAGGATAATTTTTAGGAAGACGAATGTTAGATGCAATAATCATAGGCGGCGGGCATAACGGATTAGTGTGTGCCAACTATCTTGCAATGGCAGGAAAAAAGGTACGTGTATTAGAACGTCGCCATGTGGTGGGCGGCGCAGCGGTAACTGAAGAGTTTCATCCAGGCTTTCGTAACTCGGTCGCTTCATACACAGTGAGTTTGTTAAATCCTAAGGTTATAGCCGACTTAAAACTGCATGAAAATGGTTTAAAAATTGTGCACAGAAAAGTGAATAATTTATGGCCACACGACAATAATGACTTTTTAGCCTTTGTGGTTGGCTCTGATAACTTAAAAGCCGAAATAGCACGATTTTCCCAAACTGATGCCGACGCGCTAGACCGGTATTTCAGAGATACTGGTATGGTGGCGGATCTCATTCGTGACTTTTTACTTGAAACGCCGCCCAATGTAGGTGGTGGTATCAGAGACATATTTAAAGCCGCAAAATTTGGTAATCGCCTGCGTAAACTGCCTATCGAAGATGAACGTATTGTGTTGGATATATTTACTAAAAGTGTCTCGGACTTTTTAGACCTGTATTTTGAAAATGAGTATGTCAAAGGTGCCTTTGCCTTCGACGGCATTGTTGGTAATTATGCCGACACACAAACCCCAGGTTCGGCTTATGTTTTGATGCACCATGCCTTTGGTGAAGTAAACGGTGAAAAAGGCGTTTGGGGCCATGCCATTGGCGGTATGGGTTCTATTACGCAAGCGATGGCCAAATCTGCTTTAGACAAAGGTGTTGAAATTCAAACCGATGCCGCAGTCAAACAGGTGCTGGTCAGAGATGGTCAAGCTTATGGTGTACTGCTAGAAACCGGTGAAACACTTGAAGCAAAAAGCATAGTGTCCAATCTTAATCCAAGCCTGTTGTATAACCAATTGGTGGATGCAAAAGAGTTACCAGAAGATTTTGCGCGGCGCATGAAGCATTATAAAAACGGCTCGGGCACTTTTCGAATGAATGTGGCACTAAGTGAATTACCCAAATTTACCTGTTTAGCACAGCAAGAACGTGCCACTGCAGAGCACCTTACTGGCGGCATTGTGATAGCCCCCACCTCAGCTTACATTGACCAAGCTTACCGTGACTCAAAAGAGCATGGCTGGTCTAAAGCGCCCATTGTGGAAATGCTTATTCCTTCCACGCTTGACGATACGTTGGCACCAGAAGGGCAACATGTAGCGAGTTTGTTTTGCCAACAGTTTGATCCGGATATTGATTGGGATACACACCGAGAAGCCGCAGCAGATTTGATCATTGAACAAGTAGAAAAATTCGCGCCAGGCTTTAAAGCATCAGTGGTAGGTCGCCAGGTATTAAGTCCCCTTGATCTCGAACGTATCTTCGGGCTTACTAAAGGTGACATTATGCATGGCAACATGAGTCTGGATCAGATGTTTAGCACTAGGCCTCTGTTAGGCCATGGCAATTATCGGTCGCCCATCAAAGGTTTATATATGTGTGGTGCCGGTACCCACCCAGGTGGCGGAGTAACAGGAGCACCAGGGCACAACGCGGCGAGAGAGATTATACGAGACAATTAAAAACACATTTAAGGATTAACCTATCGAGTCCGACAAACAGAACATGATTGATAAACCATTAAGCCGCGTCGACTCGATACTCGTTAGTGTTATTTTGCTGACATTAATGGGTGCGGTAATATGGATATTTGGCAGTGATGCCCTGTCTGGCGCTACCCAAGTTGCTATGATGGTTATCGCTTTTTTCACGACTTTGATCGGTTTAAAAAACGGCATCAGTTGGTTTGAAATTGAAAAAAGCGTAGTTCGGTCTTCCACTAAGACAACCGGTCCGATTTTGATATTTCTGTCAATCGGCGCATTGATTGGTAGTTTTATGTTATCTGGCGCCGTACCTACTTTGCTGTACTACGGCTTAAACATATTATCGCCCACCTATTTCTATGCACTTAGCTGTTTAATTTGTGCCTTAGTCGCTCTATGTATTGGCAGTTCGTGGACTACAGCCGCCACTATTGGCGTTGCATTGATGGGGGTATCTTTCGGTTTCTCCTTGTCTCCCGAAATTACTGCAGGTGCGATTATTTCAGGTGCCTATTTTGGCGATAAAATGTCGCCATTATCAGAAACAACCAATTTAGCCCCGTCCATCGCTGGTAGCGACTTGTTTGATCATATTCGGCATATGGCTTGGGTAACGGTGCCAAGTTTTAGCCTTGCAGTGTTAGCCTTCTTTGTTATTGGTTTAAGCTCACCTGTAACGGAAGGTAGTCAAACGAGTATTGAGGCGTTTATCCAAACTCTCCGTCAACATTTTAACATTTCGCCTATCAACCTAATACCCGTTGTTTTATTGCTTTGGCTAGCGGTTAAAAGAACTCCTGCATTTCTCGCCATAATAGGCGTGTCGCTTTTAGCTTGTATATTTACCTTAATATTTCAGTACGATGTGTTACTTAATTTTGCAGGTGGCTCTAATCCTATATTGTTATTCAAATCAATATGGACAGTGCTATTCGACGGTTTTAGTATCAGCACCGATAATGACAGTGTGAACAGTTTATTGTCACGGGGCGGCATGGCATCCATGGTGAATATGGCATGGTTGGTCATTGCCTCTATGATGATGACAGGTGTTCTCGAAAGAATTGGTTACATTGATGTGCTGATGGGTGTATTAGTCAAATTTGTGCACTCTACAGGATCGTTAATCGCATCAACCATGGCCACTTGTTTAGGCATAAATATAGTCACAGGCGACCAATACATGTCCATCATACTGCCCGGTCAAATGTGGAAATCTGAATTTGCAAAGCACAATCTAGCCAATGTTAATCTATCTCGCGCACTAGAAGATGCTGGTACCCTCACCTCCCCGCTAATCCCTTGGAACGCATGCGGCGTTTATATGGCGGGCACGCTCGCAGTCGCCACCATAGACTATTTACCCTATTGCTTTTTTAATCTGATCAATCCTGTGGTTGCACTTTTATTTGCGTTTTTAAATGTGAAGATAATGCGTAAATAAGATTTTTTTCTTAAATTGAAAACCTAAGTGAGAGTTAGAACTGGAGTTATAAAGTTTTGGCTCCAAACAACACAAAGCCGCCTCATTTGAGGCTGCTTTGTTTATTAAACATCATAAGGATTAAAATACGTAATTAACTGCAAACCTTAGCAGGTTCGCATCTTCTGCACTGTTTACATCATTACTGCTTTTACTAACGTCTGCTTTGAGTGCAACGTTAGTGTCCAAATCGTAACGTAAACTTAGAGAAACAACGTCATACTCGTCAACAAAAGTCTGCTGTAATCCCACTACCACTGCAGTTGCCGTAGGTTGAAAAGCCGCTGGCAATGCTGCTACTTTATCCAAGAATTTAAACGGATTATTTGCGTCTTGTGATTCATAGGTCAACGCCGGAGTCCATTTACCTGAACGGAAACCCGCAGAGACATAATAGGAGGTAGTTGTGGGATTGTATGAATCTTCAACTTCCGTTTTAGTCCATTCACCACCAATAAACCAATCGAAAGTATCGTATTCGATGCCAAAACCTGTGAAGTTTGCGGAATCCTCTAAAAATTCTAGATTCCCAGCCAACTCACCTAGACCTGCAGCCCTCAAAGCGCCAGTAGCCCCATCTAATGTTTCATTGAATAAAGAGGCTTTTGCAGCTATGTATGACCCTCTTATTTTCGTATGTAGCTTCAGCTGATACCAGCATTAAATTATCAACTTCCAACCGAGCTGGGCCCGCTGAAGTAATTAAATCGTTACTCACTGTCCCAAAAGCGCCTTGGAGATTGTACTCCCAGTCACCTACATAATTACTGTAGTCAACTCTAAAACCATCTAAGTTGTTGAAGTTGACGTCATAAACCACTCTTGGTGCATTAACCCAATGATATGAATAACCCACATCTTTTGAGGAAGAGTATTTAAACAACGGGAGTCTGAGTCTTCCAGCAGAAATCGAAACATTATCTGTTGCTTGATAGGTCAAATAAGCCCATTCAAAATCAGGGTCATAGTCATTTTTACCCCGTGCAACAATTTGTCCTGTGGCAGTCATTTTATCATTTATATCGCCACTCACCTGAATGGCAAAGGTGCTCTCAGAGCTAAATGATATATTATCGTCGTAATCATAGAGCGAATCATCACTACTGGTAATTCCCCCAATTAAGTTAGCAAAGCCATTAATTCTAATCTCGGCATTGGCTGAAAACAAGGTTGTACAAGCCAGTGCAGTTACAGTCAGTATTTTTTTCACATTATTTCTCCCAATGCTTAATTTAGTGGAACGACTTTTACGCTATCGGTAACTGCACTGCTATCAACATAGCCGACAGCGCTTTTGTTGTTAGCTACAATTTCAATGACAGCAGCATCGTTTTCTACTTCTTTAGGAGGTATGCCTTTACCGGTAAAGACCAGTTTTGACCAATAGGCAGACACTTGTGTTGAACTGCGTTTTATCACATTTGAATCGAATTGCTCACGACTCGTGTAACCTATCTCGGAATTAATTGGGATGACTCCTTTACCATCCGAAAACTTTTTTTCCTTTCCTAAAAAAATTCGCTGAACTTTTTTAGCGTCTAATGTCGCCGCATTACTTGGATGGACTATCACGACTACCTCTGCCCAAGCGTTATTCACGATGACGAAAAGTGCAATTGATAGTAAAGATTTACGTATAAATTTATGTACCATGTTTCCCCTCGCACACTGATTAAAAAACTACGTATCTGCCAAATTTTAGGTAGGACACAGATATCACTGTAGTTTTCCAACAGAAAAAAATGTATTAAAAAACATACTCTAGTATTTTATTTAATACCTTCCCTGGTTTTTTATACCTTAATTTACCTCAGCGGACTTGAGGTTACATTCTAGTCATTCGCACATACCACTTCGAAGTTCTGCAAATGCCCCTTAGTATTAGTACACAGATTAGCGACCCGCACATGCAAATCCAGCTTATCGCAGCCACCTTTAATTATTTGCATATTTGATTTAACAATTTTGCAGGGGAAAATAGGGGTTTTCGTAACTGCATCCGGTTATTTCGTAACGCCTTCTGCATATTCCGTTATAGACAGGATCGTTCGAGTGTTTTAGCCTCAATACAGATTTAAAATCTGTATTTCATATATATAAAAGGCTATGTTTTTGTAAACTGTTGCAACACTGTATATAATTACAGTTAATAAGGAGGTGGTCTATGATCCCAGCACAGTTTACAAAGTTTTTAGAGCAATTTAAT
>NZ_CAJWCF010000073.1 GCF_913020055.1 uncultured Paraglaciecola sp.
TAGTTCAAGGGATTAAAAGGAAGCAGAAGTATGGCAGTCGGCAAAGTAAAATGGTTCAATAATGCAAAAGGTTTTGGTTTTATTGTACCCGATGACGGTGGTGAAGATATATTCGCCCATTATTCAACTATACAGATGGAGGGCTATCGCTCTCTCAAAGCAGGCCAAGAAGTCAAATATGAAGTGCAACAAGGTCCAAAAGGCTTACATGCAGAAAATATTGATTTCAAAGGTGAGCCTGAAAGATAAATTATTATCTAAAATATAAAAAAGCAGACATCTAAGTCTGCTTTTTTGTATGTGTGTAGTTAGCACTTAAGTAATCGCCCCGTAAACAGGGCGTATCAATTAACTGGTTGCTAACAAATTATTCAATGTAGCACTTGGGCACATTGCTTTAGTTGTTAAGGCATCATCTGGGTAGTAATAACCACCAATGTCAGCTGCCTTTCCTTGAGTTGCATCAATCTCTGCCATTATTTTGCTTTCGTTGGCGGATAACGAATCAAATAAAGATTTAAATTTGGTAGTTAATTCTTGGTCACCAGTCTGATTAACTAATGCTTCAGCCCAGTACATAGCTAAATAGAAATGACTACCTCTGTTATCCAATTGACCAGCTTTACGTAAAGGTGATTTACCTTCAGTTAGCAATTTTTCGGTCGCTTGGTCTAAAGCAGTGGCCAAAGCTTTTGCTTTGCTGTTGTCAGTTTTGATGGCTAAGTCTTCAAGAGATACCGCTAAGGCTAAGAACTCACCCAGCGAATCCCAACGTAAATGCCCTTCTTCAACAAATTGCTGAACGTGTTTAGGTGCAGAACCACCCGCTCCAGTTTCGAACAATCCGCCACCAGCCATTAGAGGCACGATAGACAACATCTTAGCACTGGTTCCCAATTCTAAGATTGGGAACAAATCTGTCAAGTAGTCTCGTAAAACGTTACCTGTTACAGAGATAGTATCTAAGCCACGAATTGCTCTTTCCATTGAGAAACGGATAGCGCGAACAGGAGACATAATAGAAATATCTAGACCGCTAGTATCGTGGTCTTTAAGATACTCTGTTACTTTTAAAATCATTTGAGCATCGTGGGCTCTTTCGTCATCCAACCAAAATACGGTTGGCATACCAGATTGACGAGCACGATTAACAGCCAATTTAACCCAATCACGAATAGGCGCGTCTTTGGCTTGACACATTCTCCAGATATCACCTTCTTCAACAGCATGCTCGATAAGAACTGTACCGTCTTGGTCAACAACTTGTACTTTACCGTCACCAGTCATTTCAAAGGTTTTATCGTGTGAACCATACTCTTCAGCTTTTTGAGCCATCAAACCAACATTAGGCACTGTGCCCATTGTAGTAGGATCAAATGCACCATGAGTCTTACAGAAATTGATAGTTTCTTGATAAATAGTGGCATACGTACTTTCTGGAATTACCGCTTTTGTATCATGTAACTTTCCATCTGGTCCCCACATTTGCCCAGAACTTCTGATCATTGCAGGCATAGATGCATCAACAATTACGTCACTTGGTACATGTAGGTTAGAAATACCTTTATCTGAATTAACCATAGCGATAGGAGGACGATCAGCGTAACAAGCGTTAATATCACGCTCTATCTCAGCTATTTGTGACTGAGGTAAAGTCGAGATTTTGTCGTATACACTGCCTAAACCGTTATTAGGATTAACACCCAACTCATCAAACAAAGTCTGGTACTTATCAAATAATTTCTTATAGAAAACTTTAACACAATGGCCAAATACGATGGGATGCGACACTTTCATCATGGTCGCTTTTACGTGCAACGAGAACAACACACCAGTATTTTTAGCATCTTCAATTTGTTCTTCAAAAAACTCACATAATGCTTTTTTGCTCATGCACATGCCGTCAATTACTTCGCCAGCTAACAAATCTACTTTAGGTTTAAGTACAGTGACTTTTCCTGATTTATCAGTGAATTCGATATTTACAAAGCCTGCTTTCGCAACAGTGACTGACTTTTCGCCTGAGTAAAAATCACCTTTACGCATATGTGCAACGTGAGTTTGAGAGGCTTGACTCCAAACGCCCATTGAATGTGGGTGGCGCTTAGCATAATTTTTTACTGCAACAGGTGCACGGCGGTCAGAGTTACCTTCACGCAACACTGGGTTTACAGCACTACCTAGCACTTTACCGTAACGAGCTTGAATATCCTTTTCTTGATCCGTTTTAGGATCTTCAGGAAACTCAGGAATATCAAAACCTTTGCTCTTTAATTCTTTAATCGCTGCTTTTAACTGAGGAATCGAAGCACTCACGTTAGGCAACTTAATAATATTAGTTGATGCTTCTTGGGTCAAAGCCCCTAATTCAGCCAAAGCATCAGGCACTTGTTGTTCGGCAGGAAGAAGATCACCGAGTATAGACAAGATACGTGCTGCTAATGAAATATCACTTAATTCAACTTCAATCCCTGCACTTGAAGTAAAGCTACGAATAATAGGAAGCAGTGAATAAGTAGCAAGTGCCGGCGCTTCGTCCGTTTTAGTGTAGATAATCTTTGACTTGGAAATCGTCATTATAAGCCTCTTGTTAATGGCAAAGCACTGACAACCCATCATTTGCGCGTGTTAAAAACTCACAAAGTCACATCGTTGTAACGCTATGGATTGGTGTTTTGTACCGAAGTTAAAAAATGTCTAATCTTGACCTATTATAAACAGACCGTACCCAGACGGACAGTAAATAATATAGGGGTTGATCAATTAAGTACAAGTTTTGCTTACATAATTTATACTGTAAACCACACTTTCGCTCAATAATGTCTATCAAATAGTCAATTTACGGTCTTACTCAGTTATTAAATATGTCAAATAAGCCTTACCCACTGTCTAAAAATAAAACAACAAAATCAGCCCCAGCGAAAACACGGGTTGTATTATTTAACAAACCTTTCAATGTGCTGACCCAATTTACTGACCAAGAAGGCAGGCAAACCCTTAAAGATTTCATTCCCATTCCAGATATTTACGCTGCGGGTCGATTAGATAAAGACAGCGAAGGGTTATTGGTATTAACCAACGACGGAAAATTACAAAACAAACTCGCCTCACCCAAGTTTAAAACAGCCAAAACTTACTGGGTACAAGTTGAAGGCATTCCTCAACCCCATGATTTAGAGCAATTACGTAACGGGGTTAACTTAAAAGACGGCATGACTCAACCTGCCAAAATCGAATTAGTCGATGAACCAGAACTATGGGATCGCAATCCGCCTGTACGTTTTAGGCAAAACAAACCGACTAGTTGGTTATCCATCACAATTTCCGAAGGCCGAAATCGTCAGGTTAGGCGCATGACTGCACATATTGGCTTTCCTACTTTGCGTTTAATTCGATATAGCGTGGGGGAATGGAGTATTGATGGGATTGGGAATGGGGAGTATGTTGAAGTTTTTTAAAGCCTCAAATTTGCATTTGAGGCTTTAAAAAACTCACTTACAAACAACAACTTTCATATAGCCAAATCCCCTGATTAACCAGATGATTTCCCATTAAAGAGCTGCTAAACTTCGCATCCATTTTTCAGCCTCTAATATTCAAATTCAAAATCTATGACAACAACTTCCCAAAGCAGCACTGACACTCGTGACAACAGCCAAATAAAAGTAGTGGTTGGCATGTCTGGTGGTGTCGATTCCTCTGTCTCAGCTTATCTTCTGAAAGAGCAAGGTTACCAAGTGGAAGGTTTGTTTATGAAGAATTGGGAAGAAGATGACAATGATGAGTATTGTGCCGCTGCTGAAGACTTAAAAGATGCCCAAGCTGTATCCGATAAGTTAGGTATTACCCTACACACCATTAACTTTGCGGCAGAATATTGGGATAATGTGTTTGAGTACTTTTTAGCAGAGTACAAAGCAGGTCGTACGCCTAATCCTGACATTATGTGCAATAAAGAAATAA
Source organism: uncultured Paraglaciecola sp. (assembly GCF_913020055.1). GTDB lineage: Bacteria > Pseudomonadota > Gammaproteobacteria > Enterobacterales > Alteromonadaceae > Paraglaciecola. Next base: position 3,964 of record NZ_CAJWCF010000073.1, read on the forward strand.
AATTTAAGGCGTTTCTTGAATTTGCTGCAGAAGAGTTAAACGCAGATTACATTGCCACTGGTCATTATGTGCAGCGTTCAAACGAGTCTGGCAACTGGCAGATGTTGCGTGGTTTAGATGACAACAAAGATCAAAGCTACTTTTTGTATACTTTAGGTGAGCAACATGTGGCGCAAACTCTGTTTCCCATTGGCCACTTGGAAAAGCCCAAAGTACGAGAAATTGCCTTAGAACAAGACTTAGTCACTCACGATAAAAAAGACAGCACCGGTATTTGTTTTATTGGCGAGCGTAAATTTAAAGACTTTTTAGCTCAATATTTACCAGCACAGCCCGGTGAAATTGAAACCGCTGAAGGTAAAATAATTGGCAAACACGAAGGTTTGATGTACCACACCTTAGGCCAACGAAAAGGCCTATTGATTGGTGGTATGAAAGAGTATGGCGAAGCGCCTTGGTACGTTGTAGATAAAGATATCGAGCGAAACGTACTGATTGTAGGCCAAGGCGCCAATCACCCTCGCCTTTACTCAACTGGGTTAGTAGCGAATCAATTGCACTGGGTGGATCGCAAAGGTCCGCAACAAGCGATCAGATGTTCGGTCAAAACCCGTTATCGGCAACAATATATTCCATGTCAAATCACGCCTCATTCCGATGGCAGTATTTTGGTTGAATTCGATGAACCACAAAAAGCTGTCACACCAGGTCAATCTGCTGTTTTTTACAAAAACGAGGTTTGTTTGGGTGGTGGCATAATTGAGAATTATATCCGTTAATGAGCAACAATAATCATCATCGATTTTATGAAAGCAACATTGCCTTGGCAGGCTTATGTCAAGCCGCAGCGTTAGTCAAACAAATCGCCCGTAGCAATGAATTTGATAAACAAGCTTTAACCACATCGTTAAATAGTATTTCAATTACTAGTTCAGACAATACCGAACAAGTATTCGGTGATGTCAATCAATTAGCTTTAGGTTATCAAACATTGCTTGACCAGCTGAGCAACCAATCCACCAACAAAGATGTAGAAGTCACCCGTTATATCGCTAATTTATTATCCATTGAACGTAAACTTAGTGCTAATAAAAAGGTCATGTCAGTCTTAGGCGAACGTATCTCGAACATTCAAAGACAGCAACTGCATTTAGATATTTCCGACAGTCAAATGTTGAGTAACTTAGCCAGTATTTATACTGATGTGATTAGCCCCGTATCCAGAAAAATTCAGGTGGCCGGTGATCCGGAAATATTAAAACGCCCCGACAATCAACATCGCGTACGCGCCACATTATTAGCTGGCATACGTGCAGCGGTATTATGGCGACAATTAGGCGGTAAACGCCGACATATTCTATTTAATCGCCAACAGATTTTAGATAGCGCAGAACACACTTTACATAACTTTAGCACGCCAAATTAGGAGTATTTCATGAACTTATCTGCACTCACCGCAGTTTCCCCAGTAGACGGACGTTACGGGAGCAAAACAGTTGAGTTAAGACACATTTTTAGCGAGTTTGGCCTGCTCAAATACCGCGTAGTAGTAGAAGTACGTTGGTTACAAAAATTAGCGGCAGCCGCTGACATTCAAGAAGTGCCAGCACTAAGCTCACAAGCTAATAGCTTTCTAGATAAGATTGTCAGTGACTTTTCTGAAGAAGATGCACAGCGTATTAAAGACATCGAACGCACCACTAATCACGATGTCAAAGCGGTAGAGTACTTTTTAAAAGAAAAAGTAGCGGACACGCCTGAACTTCAAGCCGTAAATGAATTTATTCACTTTGCTTGTACATCAGAAGACATCAACAACCTGTCTCATGCTTTGATGTTAAGCGAAGCACGTGACGAAGTGATTTTACCCTACTGCGACAAATTAATTTCTGAGTTGAAACGTTTAGCTATCGAGTTAAAAACAGTGCCTATGATGGCCCGCACTCACGGACAACCGGCCTCGCCTACTACTATGGGTAAAGAGATGGCCAACGTGATGATCCGTTTGCAACGTCAACGAGATCAAATTGCACAAGTACAAATGTTAGGCAAAATTAATGGTGCTGTGGGCAACTATAATGCACACCTTAGCGCCTACCCTGAATTAGATTGGCACACCTTTGCAGAAGAATTTGTGAATAGCCTAGGTATTACTTTAAATGAGTTTACTACTCAAATTGAACCACATGATTATATTGCAGAGTTGTTTGATGCAATTGCTCGCTTTAATACCATTTTATTAGACTTTGATAGAGACGTTTGGGGTTATATTGCCCTTGGTCACTTTAAACAAAAAACCATTGCGGGTGAAATTGGTTCATCCACCATGCCACATAAAGTTAACCCAATCGATTTTGAAAACTCAGAAGGTAATTTAGGTCTAGCCAATGCTATGTTTGGTCATCTAGCTAGTAAATTACCTGTTTCTAGATGGCAACGTGACTTAACTGACTCAACCGTATTGAGAAATTTAGGTGTAGGTGTGGGTTATTCAGTTATTGCTTTTCAGTCGTCTTTAAAAGGCATTAGCAAACTAGAGGTTAATGAACAGAGCCTGCTAAATGAATTAGATAACAATTGGGAATTATTGGCCGAACCAGTGCAAACCGTTATGCGCCGTTATGGTATTGAAAAACCTTACGAAAAACTTAAAGAGTTAACTCGCGGTAAAAAAATCAACCAACAAATAATGGCTGATTTCATCGATACTTTAGCGCTACCCGATAATGCCAAGGCACAACTTAAAACACTTAGCCCAGCCAATTATATTGGCCGAGCAATTGAGTTTGTTGAACAGTTAGAAAAATAGCTTCAATACTGGTTAAGCCTGAGCAAACCGGCAGTTTAAATCTGCATCCCAAAAATGATGGAGTGAACTACACTTAGTTTTCACTCCAATTTTTAAAGGGATTTAAAAATGGTTACAACAGCCCTAAAAGTATGGGTTAATGCTGGCATCACCCCACAACCTTCCGAAAACATCAATCCAGTTCGTTTGACCAATATTGTAGCAATCTTGGTTATTTGTGTTTCTTTATTGCAACTACCCACTGCCATTTATTTCTGGGATGATACAGCTTGGTACGAATTAACAATTGTATTTAGTACTGTCATTTTACTAACAACTGTTCCTATCTTAAACACTCTCAAGGTTTACAAATCGGCTAAGATATTGCTGATTTTCATTTATACCCTTGATATTTTTCTGTCCTGTTTACTTTGGCAAACCAATCTGAATATTCAGTACTTTTTTCTATTAGCTGTTTTTATCAGCCCGTTCTTTTTTTATGAAAATGAAAAAACAATAATGGTCTTGGTGATAGCTAGTCTGTGTTTACTATTTGTAGGTTTTGAAGTCAGGTTTAATTTTCCGCTCGACCTCCAATCAACATCCTTACACCAGCAAGTATTTAGACTGTCATGTGCCAGCTTGTTTGCTCTGTCTTGCCTATTGTGTAGCTTTCATCTGTGGAAAAATGTCAATCGTAGTTGGCAAAAACTGGCAGAAGAAAAGAACCGTTCTGAACGTCTTCTTCTGAATATTTTACCCAGCAGTATTGCTCAAAGGTTAAAGAGTTCTCCTACTTTAATTGCCGACTATTTTGAACAGGTTAGTATTTTATTTGCCGACATCCAAAACTTCACTCCGCTGTGCAAAAACCTTTCGCCACAACAGCTTATTGGCCTATTGAATGAAGTGTTTTGTTTATTCGATACACTGACTCAAAAATACGGTTTAGAAAAAATAAAAACCAGCGGTGATGGTTATATGGTGGCCGGAGGTTTACCTGTTATTAATTCAATTCATGCCTCTCAATGCTGTCACTGTGCCCTTGATATGCAAGATGCATTTGATGGTATTTGCAAAAAATATCATTTACACACTGGTTTACGAATTGGAATAGGGTGTGGTGAAGTGGTTGCTGGGGTCATTGGCAAAAACAAATTCAGCTATGACCTATGGGGCGAGGCTGTTAATTTAGCTTCACGTATGGAAAGTCATGGTTTATGTAATAGAATTCAAACCACAGAATCCACCTACGAACTCACCAAAGCGCATTTTCGTTTCAATAAACGCGGAGGTGTAGACGTTAAGGGAGTGGGATGGGTAACAACTTATTGGTTATTAGGCAGAAAAAATAACTTGGAGACACATGTACTCGTTAAATAATATCGACATAAAACAATTTCTTAGCCAATACTGGCAAAAGAAACCGCTGGTAATCAAACAAGGTTTCGCCGATTTCATTGATCCTCTAGATGAAAACGACTTAGCCGGTTTAAGCCAAGAACCATCAGTTGATTCAAGGATAGTCAGTAAAACATTGGAATCATGGCAGGTGAGTCACGGGCCATTTGAAGACATTAATCAATACTGTTTAGGTGCTTGGAGTTTATTGGTGCAGTCGGTAGACCACTTTATTCCCGAAGCAGACGAACTGATGCGAGCCTTTGATTTTATCCCTCACTGGCGAATGGACGACCTGATGGTGAGTTTTTCAAATAAACAGGCAGGCGTTGGCCCACATCTCGACCAATACGATGTATTTATCATTCAAGGCAAAGGATCAAGGCGCTGGCAGGTTGGCTTACCAGGAAACTTTGAATCAGTCCGCCCGCATAAAGACTTATCGCAAATTACTGGTTTTGAACCCGTTATCGATCAAGTTCTATTACCGGGAGACATCATATACATTCCGGCCAACCATCCCCATAACGGCGAGGCTCTAGAAGAATGCCTAAATTATTCAGTTGGTTTTCGCGCGCCTTCTCAACAAGAAATGTTGTCATCTTTAGCTGACTACGCCATTGATAACGAGCTATTTAATGAGCGTTATACTGATAAAGAACTCGTACTTCGAGATTTCAGTGGTGAAATAAAACTACAAGAAGTTGCAAGGTTTAGGCTCATGTTACAACAACTGTTAGAAACCGATCAGTTTTCTAATTGGACTGCCCAATTCTTAAGTCAAAGTGTTGAAAAACAAGAGTTTGAAGAACAAGACATACAACAATTTACAGATCAAGAAATTGCAGAAAAGCTGAAGACAGGAGTGCAATTTTTTCGAAGCCCTGGCATTAAGGCAGTTTTTGTTGAACAACAATCCTCCAGTATTCAAGAATTTATCTTTTATATCCAAGGCGAAGCATTTTCAGTGCCACTCGAAGACAAAGAGTTAGTCATAGACTTTCTAAATTGCCCGATTTTTCATCTCAAAAATGCAAATGTATACCAAAGTAGTATTTTTTTTACACAATTAGTCACTACACTGGTTAATTCAGGGTATTGGTATCCTGATGATTAAAATACCTAAGGGTATTATTACTAGGAGAGACCACATGACGTTTATTGCGAAAAACGTCGATTGGGGGAACGAACAACACAAACTTAAAAAGATTAGAGAAAAAGTATTTGTTTGCCAATGGCGTATTCCAGCGGAATACGAGTTTGATCATCAAGATAGCATTGCATTTCATGTATTAGTGGTGAACGAACACAATCAAGAAGTAGCGACTGGTCGTATTACTCCCTCAGGAGAAATAGGTCGCATAGCGGTTGAGCCCGAATTTAGAGGCCCAGAAGTATATCAAGCACTCTTTAATGCATTGCTTAATATCGCCCGGCAGCATGGTCTGCAGGATGTCTTAGTACAGTGTGAGTTGGAAGGTGTTAACTATTATCAACAACAGGGATTCCGTCCAGTCGGTACAGTGTTTATGGATGCAGGTGTCGCGCGACAAGGTATGTTGTGCAGCCTTAAAGACTTTACACTCGAAAGAGTAGAACTTACGCACTAGGGTAAGAGTAGAATTAATAGCAGTAGATTAATCTAATCTTTGCCCTAGCGGCTTTTCCTCACATTATTCGAAACTCATTGCCAATACTTGTAACGGATGTTTCGGTTTAAATTCTTCAAACCTGGCCACCTGACTACGACATGAATACCCGGTAGCTACTATTTGTTCTGGTTCAAATTGACTCACAGCTTGTTGCCAACTTAATTGATAAATACCAGTAGACTCATGCAAATGACTTGCTTCGTGGCCAAAAGTTCCGGCCATACCGCAACACCCTACTGACACCGCCGATAAATTTAAGCCTGTTTTTTGGAATATCTGTTGCCACTGTTTTTCACTGGTAGGCAACGCTGTTTTTTCGCTGCAATGGCCAAACAGTGCATAGTTTTGGGTTTTACCTGGATTCACTTTGGGCAGTTCAAGTTGTATTAACCACTCGTGAACCAGTTGTACTTTAAACTCTCCACGGCTTTCACCTAGCACTTTGCTATATTCGTCGCGATAACACAGTACCATAGACGGATCGACGCCAATCATTGGTAGATTCAAAGCATCTAGTTGATTCAAAAGTTCTGCCGCCGTTTTTGCGGTATGTGCAAATTCCTTTAAAAAGCCTTTTACATGTTGAGGTTTGCCGTTTGGCATAAAAGGTAACAAAACAGCTTCGTAGCCTAATTTAGTGATCAATGTCACTAAGGACTCAACCACTTGGGCATCATAAAAGCTGGTAAAGGGATCTTGCACAATACAGACTTTTTTCGCTAGTTGCTCAGGGCTTAATGCCTGCAACGCGGCTAAGTTAAAGTGTACAGCGTTGTTATTATTCAACCTTTGACTAAGCGTTGGCTGTGACAAAATGGGTGTATCGATATAACCCACAGATTTACGTATAACTTGATTAACCCAATTTTGGCGCAAGAAAAAATTGATAAACCCAGGCGCTTTAGCCATCAATGGAGCCATCTTTTCAATATTACCTACTAAGTGGTCCTTGGCCGGTCGCATGTAACGCTGATAATAGATACTTAAAAAACGCGATCTGAAACTTGGCACATCAACACTGACCGGACATTGGCTAGAGCAAGCTTTACAGGCCAAACATCCTTCCATCACTTCTAATACTTCGTGTGAAAAGTCATTAGCAATCTTTTTATCTGTGCTATTCCTAAAACGCTCAAACCAACTGGGTGGATCTTCGTTATGTTCAAGGGCATTAACGTCAATATTCTGTTTTGACAATAATCTAAGCCACTCACGCACCATACTGGCTCGGCCTTTAGGACTATGACGCCTATCACCAGTAATTTTAAAAGAGGGGCACATGGGTGAAGTCGTATCATAATTAAAACATAAACCATTACCGTTACAACTCATGGCAGGTTCAAAGGATGTTCTAACCTCGATAGGAATTTGCCTATCAAACTCTCCACGTTTTTGATCAGATACGGTTACTAAGGACTCACTTGAATCTATTGGAGTACAAATTTTTCCGGGATTCATTTTGTTATGCGGATCAAAGGCTGTTTTAATTTTTCTCAGCTCTGTAAATAACTCCTGACCAAAAAACTGTGGACCATACTCACTACGATAACCTTTGCCATGTTCACCCCATATCAAACCACCATATTTGGCGACAAGTGCCACCACTTGATCTGAAATTTTTGGCACCATCGCCTCTTGTTCAGGATCGCACATATCTAGCGCTGGGCGCACATGTAATACCCCAGCATCCACATGGCCAAACATACCGTACTTCAATCCATGGCTATCTAATAAGGCGCGAAACTCCATAATAAAGTCGGCTAAATTTTCTGGCGGAACAGCCGTATCTTCAACAAAAGCAATGGGTTTTTTAGCGCCTTTTGTTTTGCCCAAAATACCCACTGACTTCTTACGCATAGCATAAATTTTTTGAATGTCTGAGCGGTCATAGGTAACTTGATAACCAATCACACCTAGATTCTCTGCAGCATCTAAATTAGCACTCAAAGCGGCTATTTTTTGCTCAATGTCAGCTTGATCATTACTGTTATACTCAACCATATTAAGACCAAGTACTGTTTTACCCTCAACTTCGGTAATCAAACTTTCAACTGAATGCCAAATAATGTCCTGCTTAGCGAGGTTAAGCACATTACTGTCTACTGTTTCAACTGATGTAGCATTAGCCGCTACCATACTAGGTGCATGTCTTAACGCTGATTCAAAAGAGTTGTACTTAACATTGACCAATGCTTTAAAATTGGCAATAGGTGAAATGTTTACCTTGGCCTCAGCCACAAAAACAAGGGAGCCTTCTGAACCTGTAATAACACGACTAATATCTAACTCAGTTAAATCATGATTCAATGTGTTTTCTAAATCGTAACCTGTTAAAAAACGATTCAGGCGAGGAAACTTGTCTATAATCTGCTGCCGCTTACCTAAACAAGTATCAAGTAACTGCTGAGTTATTTTCGCTATTGGCGTATATTTTTGGCTCAAAACTTTGGCTTCATCTATAGCCATCGGAGCAGTATTTAAAATAGTGCCATCAGCCATAACTGATGTTAGAGCCAATATGTGATCACTGGTTTTTCCGTATACAAGGGATCCCTGCCCTGAAGCGTCGGTGCTGATCATGCCACCTACTGTTGCCCGATTACTGGTAGACAAGTCTGGCGCAAAAAAGAATCCCAATGGTTTTAATACATCATTTAATTGGTCTTTCACCACCCCGGCCTGCACTCTTGCCCAGTTTTGCTCAGCGTTCACTTCTAAAACTTGATTCATATAACGCGACACATCCACAACGATTCCACTGGTAAGTGATTGTCCGTTGGTGCCAGTACCACCGCCTCTGGCAGAAAACTTCACGTCTCGATAAGGATTAGCTGTTTTACCAATGAGTGATAAATCTTCAATATTTTTGGGGAACACCACCGCCTGAGGAAGTTGCTGATAAATTGAATTGTCGGTAGATACCGCTAAACGGCTGGAATAACTATATTCAACATCACCAGAAAAAGTCGACTTCGCCAAATCGGTCAAAAAGTCCTGATAGTTACTTTCAATAAGAGCTTGAGGGTCTAACACTGGCAGCATAGGGGTAATTCAGTAATTGATAATATAAAATAGAACGGCAATTATACCTAAAATGATCATCCTTGCTCTATATCACTTTGACATTAAGCCAAATGATTTCTCATATATGATAGATAATCCGAGTTCGATATATATAGTTTGTAACAATTCAAATTTTCAGAAAAAATTAATTGGTATATTCTTAATAACATAAAAGTAATATCAATCCACACAAGGTGGCAATCATGAAGAAAAAATTACGTATCGCATTTGGTGCATTATTGGCCGCATTTGGCGTTATATTTTTTATTCTACCAGGCTCTATGTTTGTATTATTACTAGGGCTAATAATGCTTAGTTATGATGTCCCTAAAGCTAGAGATTGGTTGCGCACGTGCCAAAACACCATGTCAAAGTCGGCACGCAAACTAGATAAAATATTACTGGATAGAAAATTAAAAAATTAGTGCTTCAAAACACAGAATAAAAAGCCGCTTAAGTTAATTCCTAGCGGCTTTTTTGATCTAAGGTGTTGTCAGTTACCCGTGTTTTTCACCCAGGTATAACCAAGTTTCGACTACTGTATCTGGATTGAGCGAGACACTATTTATACCTTGCTCCACCAACCATTGGGCCAAATCTTCGTGGTCTGACGGGCCTTGACCACAGATCCCCACATACTTTCCACGTTTCTTAGCTGCTTGAATTGCCATGGATAACAATGCTTTAACCGCAGGATTACGTTCATCAAACAGATGAGCAATCAAACCTGAATCTCGGTCTAGACCTAAGGTTAACTGAGTTAAATCGTTGGAGCCAATTGAGAAACCATCAAACATATCAAGGAATTGATCAGCCAAAAGTGCATTCGAAGGTAGCTCACACATCATAATAACCCGTAAGCCATTTTCGCCTTGCACTAAGCCTTCTTCACCAAGTAACTCTATTACTTTTGCGCCTTCTTCAAGGGTACGCACAAAGGGGATCATTATCTCAACGTTAGTTAAGCCCATTTTATTACGAACCCGTTTTATCGCTTCACATTCCAAAGCAAAACATTCACGGAAATCTTCTGAAATATAGCGACTGGCACCGCGGAAACCTAACATTGGATTTTCTTCATCCGGTTCGTATTGGTAACCGCCCACTAAGTTAAAGTATTCATTCGATTTAAAGTCAGACATACGCACTATGACTTTTTCAGGTGAAAAGGCCGAAGCGATGGTTGAGATACCTTCAACCAACTTTTCGATGTAGAACTCAACGGGTGAAGCATAACCCACAATAATATCGTTGATTTCTTCTTTTAATTCATCAGGCTGTTCATCAAAATTAAGTAACGCTTTGGGGTGAACACCAATCATACGATTGATAATAAATTCAAGTCGTGCCAAACCCACACCAGCATGAGGTAAACGAGCAAAATCAAATGCTCTGTCAGGGTTGCCAACGTTCATCATTACTTTGAGTGGGATTTCTGGCATTGAATCAATGCGTGAAGTAACCACATCAAAATCAAGCACATCGCCGTATATAAACCCTGTATCACCCTCTGCACATGACACAGTGATTTTATCACCGTTTTCAATCGAGGCAGTCGCATTGCCACAACCTACTACAGCGGGAATACCTAATTCGCGAGCAATAATAGCCGCATGACAAGTTCTACCACCACGATTGGTAACAATCGCCGAGGCTTTTTTCATAATCGGTTCCCAATCGGGATCTGTCATATCGGTCACTAACACATCGCCCGGCTGGATTTTATCCATCTCTTCCACGCCTTTGAGCACTTTAGCAACACCTGCACCAATTTTATGGCCAATCGCACGTCCTTCACACACAGTTTTAGCTTTACCTTTAAGCATAAAGCGCTCTATAACCTGCATGTCTTCACGACTTCGAACAGTTTCTGGACGGGCTTGCACTATATACAATTTGCCATCTATGCCATCTTTGGCCCATTCGATGTCCATAGGGCGTTTATAATGTTTTTCAATAATGACGGCCTGTTTAGCCAATTCCATTATTTCATCGTCAGTCAGTGAAAACTGACGGCTATCTGCGGCATCAATATCGACAATTTCAACTTGTTTACCGTGTTCTAAGTCTTCTGAATAAATCATCTTGGTAAGTTTACTACCAAGGTTTCTGCGCACTACAGCTGGAAAACCTTTTGCCAAGGTTGGTTTGTGTACATAAAACTCGTCTGGATTAACCGCTCCTTGCACTACCATTTCGCCTAAGCCATAAGATGAAGTAATAAAAACAACATCTTCAAAACCAGACTCCGTATCAATAGAAAACATCACACCTGAGGCTGAACAGTCACTGCGCACCATACGTTGAATGCCTGCTGATAAAGCCACACCTTTGTGGTCGTAACCCTGATGCACACGATAAGAAATAGCTCTGTCGTTAAACAATGAAGCAAATACGTGTTTGATTGCGACCATTACAGAGTCGTAACCTTTAACGTTTAAAAAGGTTTCTTGTTGGCCTGCAAAAGAGGCGTCTGGCATGTCTTCCGCTGTTGCTGAAGAGCGCACCGCAAAAGACGCTTCATCACCCGCTTCACCCTGTAACGTTTCAAATGCACCGCGTATGGCACTTTCTAACTCAGGCAGAAAAGGAGTCTCAATAATCCAATTACGAATGGTTTCACCAGCTTTACCTAATGCTGCAATGTCCTCTACATCTAATTCGTCTAACAAAACATGAATTCGCGCTTCTAAGCCACTTTGTTCGAGAAATAAATTAAATGCATGAGCAGTAGTCGCAAATCCTCCAGGTACTTGCACTCCTGCATTGGCTAAATTTGAAATCATCTCGCCCAAGGACGCGTTTTTGCCTCCAACTACGCCAACATCTCCCATTCCTAATTGTTGGTACCACAAAACGTGTTCTTGCATTCTTACTTTCTCCAAATGATTGTTTGGTAATTTAATCGTGTTAGTTTATGTAAATTGACTTAGTAAAAATTATTAAAAACAGTATAAAAAACGACATCCTTATAACGTCTTTACTTTTGTATAGGGGATTTTAGAATGTTGTTATCCCGAAAGTAAAATTTAATTGTGTTTCGTAATTAAATTACACCAATGTTAAGGAAATGTTGTGAGAACTGCCTATTATATTTCAGACGGAACGGCCATTACTGCAGAAGTTTTTGGCCACGCATTGCTCTCCCTGTTTACGATTGAGTTTAAACACATCACTATTCCCTTCGTCGAAACCGCTGATCACGCCGAAGAGGTGGTTCGAAAAATATCTGAAAGTTTTCAAGATGACAATCAGAGACCTTTAGTGTTTTACACTATCGTCAATATTGAAGTACGCAAGATTGTCTCAAAATCAGTGGGCATTAATTACAATTTTCTTGATCAATTTGTTGCGCCATTGGAAAAAGTGTTGGGGGTGCCGTCAAAGCCAGAAAAACATAGAACTCACAGTATTCATGAAAAAACCTACGATATTCGAATTGAAGCGGTCAACTATGCTTTGGCAAACGATGATGGTTCTAATCTCAAAGATTATCACGAAGCAGATATCATTTTAGTCGGCGTGTCTCGATCTGGCAAAACTCCAACAAGCTTATATTTAGCACTACAATACGGTATTAAAGCAGCTAATTATCCCTTTACCGAAGACGACATGGGTGACATCTTACGTTTACCCGCATCTTTGCGACGCTTTAAGGACAAATTGTTTGGATTAACAATCCAAGCAGACAGATTGCATCAAATTCGCTCAGAACGACGCGCGAATAGCAAATACGCATCGTTGCAGCAATGTCGTATGGAATTACGAGAAGTAGAAAACCTATACCGCAAAGAAAAAATCCCGTTTCTAAATAGTACGAAGTTTTCAATAGAAGAAATTTCAGCCAAAATTTTAGCGACAACCGGTTTACAACGTAAAAAGTACTAGGAGCTGTTGAGCTTTCGAAATATCAACTGACGTAATCCCGTGCTCTAAGGAAAAAATTTATGTTCACTCATTTTGAACCATCATTACTTAAGTTCTTAAGGGATCTTCAAGCCAATAACCAACGTGACTGGTTTAACGATCATAAACAGCAATATGAAGACCATGTTCGTACACCTGCATTGGCCTTTATAGAGCAAATGGATCAGTGGATCAGGTTGATCTCCCCGCACTACGAAGCCAGTCCTAAAAAAGTAGGAGGTTCGCTTATGCGCATCTATCGAGACGACGTCTCAAAAGATAAATCTCCATACAAAACCAACGTTGGCATACAGTTTCGCCATGAAGTCGGCAAGGATGTACACGCTCCAAGATTTTATTTACATATCGCAGCAGATGATATTTTTCTAGGAGTGGGCACCTGGCATCCAGACCGCGACTCTCTGGCTGCCATTCGCGATCATATTGTGACCAAACCCGGCCCTTACCTCGATGCCATTGAACATGAACCCTTTGCCGAGTATTTCGAACTTGCTGGTACTAAACTCACTCGTCCACCTAAAGGGTATGATAAAGAACATGACCTTATTGAGGAAATAAAACGCAAAGACTTTATAGGGATATGCCAATTAAAGGAAAGTGATTTGTATCAAGATGACTTTTGCAAAATGGTGGCCAGTCGCTTTGGACGTGCACAACCATTGCAAAAGTTTATATGTGAGGCTTTAGGGTTGCGATTTTAATAGCTTTAAATTAATGAACTGATGACAAACCGTTAGTCACTCACAGCTCTTATATGTTGGCTTTTATCAATCAGATAAAGGCGTTTCTAACTGTTCTATATTTTCTAGCTTTTCCCTATCAGCTTTGGAAATATACGGGGCCTTCTTGTTAGGGTTACGTTTAGCTTTGGCCGCTTTGAGGCGCTTTTCGTGTATTTGCTTTAATTTTTTTTGTTTATTCATTGAAATGTCTTCGTTTAAAAGTAGAAGTGATTGAACTGAGATTAAACAACTTTTCTCATCATTTTAGCCATTATAACCCATCACCTGTCAGCTTTTGTTTTTCTTTCAATATGGCACTGCAAAAGCTGGTAGTATGCGCGCAATAATCACGTGGCGCTGATAAATAACAGTGTGTTACAGGTGATTGCTCTTCATCAATTTTAGCTTATACAGGTATATATAATGTCACAAGAAATCACCAGAAACAGACGTCAAAGAAAAAAAATGCATTTAGACGAATGGGCCATTTTAGGCTTTGAGTTTAGCTGTACATTAGACAAAGCATCAGAAGCCGATTACGGACTGTTTTTTGATAGTTTGGAAGAATTAGTCAGTAGCCAACATCTTTATATGACAATTGAGAATGACAGTGAGACATTCGAAGGATTTGTCACATCAGCAGATCGTTATGGCAATGCTACAGAAGAAGATAGAACGTCTGTTGAAACCTTAATGAACAGTCACAAAATAGTGAAAGATGTGAAAATTGGCAAGTTAGTGGATGCTTTTTACGAATTGTAATATTTTAGCCAATTTTAAAAACACCCGTTAATTATCTTATGGCGCGGACGCAAGCGACGCGCCTTATTCAACATGCAGCACTGGCTAGACTTAAAGTGGAAATATTGAGGGGGTATAGGGCTGTTTTACAAACTAATTTTGATTAGTTTCTGGTCTCATCTGGTACATTTAGTTCCCTCTCAACCATGTCAGCAAACTCTCTGAGCAACACCTGATCGTTTTCAGTCAAGATCCGAGGAGAAGTATCAATTATACATAAGGTCCCAATTGAATAGCCCTCATCTGATTTAATCGGAGCCCCAGCATAAAAACGAATAAAGGGTTCACCGATGACAAGAGGATTATCACTAAACCTTTCATCCTCAAAAGTATCATTTACCATGTATACCCCATTTTGATTTATTGCATGTCCACAAAATGAAATTTCACGAGATGTTTCTGTTGCATCAAGACCTTGACTAGATTTAAACCATTGGCGCTCGCAGTCAACTAAACTGATCAACGCTATAGGAACATTAAAATAACTTTTTACTTTCTCGGGAATATAATCATAACGTTGCTCAGGAGCAGTATCCAGAATAGCAAGATTGTACAAAGAACAAAGACGTTCAGTTTCGTTATCCGGTATAATTGGCACTTTCATAATTCACTCCTCATTCGGGGTAAATTATGATCGCTTTCTATTATTTAGCCAATAAAACTTTTGCCCTTCCTCCCGTCACCTTATTTGCCCGGCCTTCATCAACTGCTTTTTCAGCGCGGCGGCGCCTGGCTTCTTTAGGATCGGCAATCAACGGACGGTAAATCTCAATTCTGTCGCCTTTTTTGGGTAGGTCGGTCAATTTACAGGTTCGATTCCAAATACCTACTTTTAAAACTTCAAGATCGATATCCGGAAAACGTTTTACAATACCCGAAGCCAAAATAGCTTGTTTAACGGTTGTGCCTTGTTCAACTACGACTTCAAGCAAAGCTTGTTTTTCTGGTGTAGCGTAAGCCACTTCAAGGGATATTTGTTGGTCTGTCATACATTATTATCCATAAATCTGTTTGGCGCGTTCAGTAAAAGCCACCACCATATTAGCTGCAATAGAATTAAACACCTTGCCAAAGGCCATTTCCGCTAATTTACTGGAAAATGCAAAATCTAGATTCAGTTCGATTTTACAAGCCGATTCACTCAGAGGTTTAATTGTCCAACCACCCGATAATTTCGAAAAGGGGCCATCAACTAAATTCATATTAATTGATTCACCGCGCTTTAAAGTATTGTGGGTAGTAAACCATTGTCTTACACCCGCTTTTGAAATAAGCAGTGATGCCCGCATATTATCGTCATCTTGCTCTAACACTTTGGTATCCGCACAACCGGGGATAAATTTTGGATATTGCTCAACATCGTTAATCAAATCGAACATAGACTCAGCACTATAGGCAATCAAAGCGCTGCGTGTTACGTTGCCCATTTACTCTCCTATTCTACCCGAGCCAAAAAATCCGCTGTAGATTAACATAAGTTTAAAAGGGTCTGTTGATCTTTCATTTGTCGTCTAAATTTTTATCAATATGTATTCAAGCAACCTGAAAAAAGTAAAGGTTTAGCATCCAAACAAACATCCTCGATGCTAATAACCTAATAACTTTACAATACAGTGGAATTTTTGTTGTGCCACTTCATACAATCTCTATAATACCGCCCCATGAATAAAAAGAAGTCAAAAACCACAGATAACACCATTGCGCTGAATAAAAAAGCCCGCCACCAATACATCCTTGAAGATAAATTCGAATGCGGTATGGCATTGCAAGGCTGGGAAGTAAAAAGCATTCGCTCTGGTAAAGTTAATATTTCAGAAAGTTACGTCACTATTGAAAAGGGTGAAGCCTTTCTTATTGGCTCATCTATTCAACCACTAAATCAAGCGTCTAGCCACGTGGTTTGTGATGACACGCGCAAGCGTAAATTGCTGCTCAAAAAACGCGAGTTAGACAAGTTAATTGGCTCGGTCGAACGCCAAGGGTATTCGATCATAACAACCGCCATGTATTGGAAGAAAAACTGGGTCAAAGTCGAGGTATGCCTAGGTAAAGGTAAACACGAACACGATAAACGAGACGCAGTGAAAGACCGTGATTGGGCCCGTGATAAAGAACGTATGATGAAACATAAAGCTTAATTTCATCATGGCTTAGAAACAAATAATGGCTAATTTTTTTAGTCATTCATTTACTGATATCAGTATAACCAACCTCATTGTTACTGTAGTGTCTGTTTAATCACAATCTACAATAAGACCCCTATGAAAAAATCCATTGGGATTTGGCGATCTTGGGCTTTGGTTGCAGGCATGATGATTGGCTCAGGTATATTCACATTACCAGCCTTACTTGCTTCTTATGGTAGTTTTAGCTTTATAGGCTGGGCTGTTACAGGTTTTGGAGCCATGTGTTTAGCGTTGAGCTACAGTTACCTATCTGCCCGCCAGTCAGGATTGGGTGGCCCTTACTTTTTTGTACAACAAGCATTTGGAAAGATCCCCGCCGCAATAGTCGGCTGGGGATATTGGATTTCATTGGTAAGTTCAGTGGCTGCTATTGCCCTTTCATTTTCAGGATACAGTCAAAATTATCTGCCAATTTTGGCGAGTGAGCCACTGTACAGTACAATTTTTTCTATTTTAATCATTCTGTTTTTTACTGCGATTAATCTTTGGGGTGTACGCGAAGCCAGCGCCGTGCAACTGATCACCACCATCATAAAAATCCTACCATTATTACTGATAGGTCTGGCTGGGATCTTGTTTGGAGAAGTCACAGAGATTCCAGCCGTTAATCCAGACGATAGTAATATATTCAAAATGGTAGCCGCCTTATGTTTACTGATTATGTGGGCATTTATTGGCGTAGAATCCGCCACATTACCTGCTGAAGACACAATAGATCCTAAAAAAACTATACCTCGGGCTTCCATATTAGGCACACTGACAGCGTTAGCTGTATACGTCATTGCTATGTTGGGTATTATGTCAATTATGCCGTTAGGTGATCTGCAAAACTCTGCGTCTCCTTTTGCTGACGCTGCAAGACTTATCATTGGTGACACAGGCGCCATCATTATCACTATAGGAGCTCTGTTTGCTATTGCAGGCACCTTAAACGTGTGTATTTTGATAGCCGGTTCGATTTTACTCGCAGGGGCAAGAGATAAGATATTCCCCAGCTATTTTAGTCAACAAAATAAGCAAGGCACGCCAATTCGAGCGCTAGTTTGTTGCGCTGTTATCGCCATAACATTGCTATTTTTAAATTCGAGTAAGACCCTGATGAACGGTTTTGAATACTTGTTGATCATTGC
This sequence comes from uncultured Paraglaciecola sp., assembly GCF_913020055.1. Taxonomy (GTDB): domain Bacteria; phylum Pseudomonadota; class Gammaproteobacteria; order Enterobacterales; family Alteromonadaceae; genus Paraglaciecola. Next base: position 21,634 of record NZ_CAJWCF010000073.1, read on the forward strand.
CACTTTTGCGGCATTAATTGTGTACCTTGCAACTAGCCTTGCGAGTATTAAATTACAATGGCAAGATCACAAGCAGGGTCAGCCACTTAGTTATGTTCAATTCTCAATTGCCTTATTAGCGTGCAGTTTTTCTTTGCTTGCTATTTGGGGTGCGTGGGTTTTATATCAATAAATTTAGGAATAGTTATGTTCACACAAGCAATTGTACGCAAACCTTGTAAAGCGATGTTGGATGGTTTGACTGAAGCAGATATGGGATTACCTGATTTTACTTTGGCATGCATACAGCATGAAGACTATATTGCGGCCTTAATAGAATGTGGTCTTAAAGTCACCATACTACCTTCGCTCGAAGAATATCCAGATTCGTGTTTTGTTGAAGATGTGGCTTTATTAACACCTCATTGTGCCATTCTCACACATCCAGGTGCGACAAGTCGCCGAGGTGAAGTGCAACATATTCAATCATCTGTACAGCAGTTCTACCCCAATCTAGAGCAAATTACCTTACCCGGTCATGTTGAAGCAGGCGATATTATGATGGTAGGTAGCCATTTTTATATCGGATTGTCAGATCGTACCAACTCCCAAGGTGCTGAACAACTAATTGCCATACTCAACACACACAACTCAACCGGATCAATGGTTGAAATGTCCGAGTTGTTGCATCTCAAGACAGGATTAAGTTATCTAGAAGATAATAATTTACTGACCTTTGGTGAAATGAACTCACACCCAGACTTTGCCCAATTTAACCGAATCGAAATTGATGCAGATGAAAGTTACGCTGCCAATAGCGTGTGGATCAATGGCACAGTACTCGTGCCTAAAGGGTTTCCCAAAGCATTAAAAGCTATTCAGCAACTCGGGTATAAAACCCGAGAAATCGCTATGTCAGAATTTCAAAAATTAGATGGTGGACTAAGTTGTTTATCTCTTCGATTCTAAATTTTGTGCTGCTTTTTATAACGCTTAGTTAATTTGGCTGCACGTACTTGATCAGTAATTAATGCCCACACAGGGGATGCAGATAAATTAGGAGATTTACCTGATCCAATTCGTCGCAGCTGTTGCTTAACCAAAGCCATAGTGGCTAAACCACTCAGCGTTTTGTCCTTCCAATCAACTATAGGTATATGCCCCAATATCGTTGAGTCTTGTTGCCATTTGTTTGGTAAGTCGGGTGTCAATGCTAGCGCACTGGCCATTCCCACTAAGTGCATACCATTATCAATTACTTGCTTAGCCACATCATAACGACGCACTCCACCAGTGGTCATAATGGGTACAGATACGTTTTCAGCTATTTTGCTAGCAAACTCCAAAAAATAAGCTTCTCTTGCTAATGTTCTGTTATCTGCAGTGCGTCCTTGCATAGCCGGTGCTTCGTAACTGCCACCCGACAATTCCACTAAATCAATGTTCAATTCGCCTAACATTTTTACGACTTGTTCCGCGTCTTCAATGTCAAAACCACCACGTTGAAAATCAGCCGAATTAAGTTTGACCGCAATAGCAAAACTATCACTACATGCTGCTTTAACTGACTTCACTACTTCAAGCAACAAACGAGCACGATTCTCTAGGCTACCGCCCCATTGGTCCTGTCTTTTATTGGTCAGTGGTGATAAAAACTGGGCGAGTAAATAACCATGAGCGGCATGAATTTCAACCCCATCAAAACCGGCTTCTTCGGCTCTATTAGCAGTAATGGTAAATCTCTGAATAACATCATCAATTTCCGTCTGGTCCATTGGTTTAGGAGTAGAAAACATCGCGGAATGTTTGCCCATATCCAGCGCCACATCAGAAGGAGACAACACCTTACCGCCCATCTTTTTGAATACTTGCCTTCCGGGGTGGTTTATTTGCATCCAAATTTTAGTGTCATTGCTTTGTGACAACTGCGCCAAATCAATAAAAGGTTTTAAATCAGTATCTTGTTCTAATACCACACCACCTGGCCCAGTCATGGCTAAATGATCGATCATCACATTTCCAGTAATGATTAACCCCACTCCGCCATCGGCCCACGCTTTATAAAGGCGTTTAAGCACAGTGTCTGGTAAATGTTCAACGTTAGCTAAATTCTCTTCCATTGCCGCTTTCACTAAGCGATTTTTTATTACTTGGCCATTGGGCAACGTAAATGCGGTAAATATTGAAGATGTCATATGAGGTTTATTGGCTCTGAACGATTTGTAAGCAATATATAGGGTTTAATTGATCTCAAACAAGGTTTGTAACAACATTTGCATAAACACTGTATTCACAGCTGACTGGCCTATGCTATAATGCTCTGGTTGGTGGTTTGCAACCAACACCTTGGGGCTGATTTTGGATTCGACAAGACTCTAGACGCTTTAGGTGCATGCAG
>NZ_CAJWCF010000074.1 GCF_913020055.1 uncultured Paraglaciecola sp.
TTAAATTGCTCTAAAAACTTTGTAAACTGTGCTGGGATCATAGACCACCTCCTTAATAACTGTAATTATATACAGTACTGCAACAGTTTACAAAAACATAGCCATTAGTTAAAGAAATATAGGGTGTCGCAATCACCCTATAACTTTGCTCTTTATATATGCCATTGTGGTTATCAAATGTGTCTATAAGAACGACTGAATACACTCACAAATTTATGATTACTTTTAAAGAACCTAACTTTTTAGATTCACTAAATAACGACCGACAACCTTAGACTGCATAAAGCGTTGCAGATATTCAGGTGTTTGCTGTAAAGAGATTTCCTCACATAGACTTAATAAATTTGGGAGCTTCATATCAGTAGAAACTCGCTGCCAAATATTTTGTTTATCACTAAGTGGGATATACACTGAATCTACTCCAAGCAAAGAAACACCTCTTATAATGAAAGGAAATACGGTGGAGGAGAATGAATCGGAAGACGCAAGCCCACATGCCGATACACCACCACCGGATTTAATTTGTTTTAATAGGTTACTTAGGTAGTCACCTCCTAAGGTATCTATTCCGTGGGCCCATTTTTCTTTGCCCATGGGTAGAGCTGCTACCTCATTCAGAACATCACGATGTAAAACTTCGTCAGCACCAATGGATTTTAAATGTTCAGTTTGTTCAGGTTTGCCTGAGAAAGCTACCACGCTATAACCTAACTGTTTAAGCAGAGCTATGCTAATACTGCCCACTCCACCGGTTGAACCCGTAACCGCAACGGGTCCATCTTCAGGACGAGCACCCATTTTTTCTAGCTTTTGCACACAAAGTGCGGCAGTTAAACCACCAGTTCCATAAATCATCGCCTCTTTTAAAGACAAATTTTCTGGCCGTTTGACTGCCCAATTTGCAGGGATAGAAATCATCTGGCCTAATCCGCCGGGAGTATTCATACCTAAATCATAACCAAACATTACAACTTCGTCTCCGGGGGAGAAGGTTCCTGACTTATCGCTAACCACCACCCCTGCGGCATCTATTCCAGGAGTATGAGGAAAATGGCTACTAACTCGTTTATTGCCGCTAGCGGATAATGCATCCTTGTAGTTCAAAGATGAATAGTGAACGTTAACCAGAAGGTCATTGTCAGGTAAGTCACTTAACGAACGATGGGCAATTTTGACTGTAAATGTATTGTCGGAATTTTCTTCTATTAGTACTGCTTTAAAAGTATTTTGCTCAGTCATTGTTTGAAGTTTCTATGATAATTGCATTGTCATTCACTCTAACAAATAGAGCGTGTTACAGCTAGCCTAGGTATTAAGTGCTCAGGCATCACGTTTTTATCATTATTTGCATAGACTTCTATGTCAATTCATTGGAAAAAACAAGTGATTCAATGATACAACTAACACTGTTTAATTAATGGGTAACAAATTCGCAATGACCACCAATGCCAATCTAGATAAGTACCGTCCAAAAGTAAGACTTTTAGATGTGTTTAAATTTACCACTAGCCATCCTGGCTTAGCCGTTTTTTTGATTTATTCAACTGTGGCAATCGCTGGTTTTATTTATCTGATCACTTTCTATTCCCATTTCGATCTTAAAGTCATGGATTATTTAGAAATTGGCGATATTTTGGTGGCCGGAATAAAAGATCCAATGGTTATGTTGATGGTGGTTGGGGCGTTTTCCATGGTTTTACTCATGTGGGTTTTAGTTTATGTCCAGGCGCCATTCAGCCAGTGGTTGGACAAAAAGTTTGATAAAGGGATCCTTCGAATAATCCCTATTGTCGCTGGGGTGCCAAGTATTCGTTCATTTTGGTGGACGGCTGTTTTACTTCTCACTTTATATTTTTATATGTTTATCGGAATGCATTCGAAAAATAAGGCGCAATCGATTGTTGAACTAAAACAAGGCCTTGTTTTAGTTAATTCTGAGGCCACTTCTGGCACTGTTCATGAATATTCGTTATTAGGTACAACTATTAACTATGTGTTTTTGTACAACCACCAGACTAAACGTACCCTAATTTTGCCTCTTGAGAGTATTAATTCTATAGAGCCTAGAAGCATACTTAAAAAGGCTAGTGTGCCTGTTCCCGTTAAGTCTGAATAACAACCCCTCAACTAAACAGTGGAGGGGGGAACCTGTTTTATTCGTCGGGATTACTCGTCTTCATCTTCTACTAAGGTCATTAGTGACGTATTACCACCCGACGCAGTGGTGTCGATGCTGACGGTTTTTTCGGTCAATAGACGTTGGATCAAATGGTCATAATACTCAGCGGTAATCACCGGTAATATTGCCCCTGTGCGTTTGGCGAGCATTTGCACCATGTAGCTTGTACGGTCACATTCACTGTCGATTACTACACCAGCTAAATCATCTGCGGCTAACAAAGGTTGTAGGTGATGAAGCTTGGCTACTTGGAACACATTTTCCGGTGCGCCAGTGTCTATAAACTGATCGCGAAACTCAAGGGCCTCTGCGTAAAACAGCTCAGAAACCACTGAAATGACTACGTTGCCTGTTGCCAACGCTGTCACGATTGATAACACCCAGTACTCAAACGTTACATTTTTGTCGGCGAAACAAACGATGATCCCTCTTGGCTCTAGATATAATACATTCGACTCACCCGTTGGCCCCGGCAAAACCTTAGGTTTTTTCAGGCGTTTTTCAATGCTAATTAGCTGCGAACGTGCTGCGGCTAAAGTAGAGTTTAAATCATCTGCCAGTTGGTCAACTTTATCTACTTGGGCAATAGTGGCGAGCAATTGGCGGACTGAAGATACGCGGGTATTTAAATCAGTTAAAGGCCATTCATGCTCAGTGCTGCGGGCATTTTCCATCATCTTGGCGGCTTGTTGCTCGGCTTCACTGTTACTTAGCAGAGCTATATCTGTTGCTGGTGACAGTTCAATCACTTCACGGGGGGTCGATTTTTCGAGCATTAGTCGCGGCAAATAATTAGGACCACCAGCTTTAGGGCCGGTTCCAGAAAGACCACGACCGCCAAAGGGTTGTACGCCCACTATAGCGCCAATCATGTTGCGGTTAACGTATACATTGCCCGCACGAGAAAGTTTAATTAATTCCATCGCTCTGACATCAATTCGAGTATGGATCCCCATGGTTAAACCAAAACCAGTGGCATTAATATTTTTTACCGTTTGCTCCAGATCGTCGGCTTTGAAGCGCACTATATGAACACATGGGCCAAACACTTCGCGCTTAAGTAAGGAAATATCTTCAATTTGATAAAGTTTAGGCGCAAAGAATGTGCCGTTATTTTCGGGTACGTTGCACTCATATAATAAGGTGCCGTTATGATGCATATCTTCAGCATGGGTTTGTAAGTTAGTTAAGGCTTTTTGGTCAATAACAGGGCCAATATCGGTAGCTAAAAAGGCCGGGTCACCGACACTTAATTCTTTAAGTGCACCAATTAACATTTCGGTCACGGTATCGGCAATTTCTTCTTGCAAAAACAGTACGCGAAGCGCAGAACAGCGTTGGCCAGCACTCTGAAATCCTGAAGCAATCACATCATCTACCACTTGTTCTGGTAAGGCCGTTGAGTCAACGATCATGCAGTTTTGACCACCCGTTTCGGCAATCAAAGGCACTTGTTCACCCCCCCTTTGCGCTAAAGCGTTAGCAATCACATTGCCAGTAACAGTAGAACCGGTGAACATCACGGCTTTGATACGTTCATCTGGCAACAATACTGCTCCCACATCAGGCCCTGCAGCGATAACGGACTGAACAACCCCTGCAGGTAAACCCACATATTCCATTAACTGCAAAGCGCGCAGTGCAATCAAACTGGTTTGTTCTGCAGGTTTAGCAATCACGGTATTGCCAGTCACTATGGCTGCTGCGACTTGACCTAGAAAGATAGCTAATGGGAAGTTCCAAGGACTGATACACAACACCACGCCCCGAGGCGCGAATCTGTCATCTTCTGCGAGTTCTTCGGCACGAGCGGCATAATAGCGACAAAAATCAACGGCTTCGCGTATCTCGTCTACCCCATCGGTGGTGACTTTTCCTGCTTCTTTTATACATAAAGCAATCAGTTCATCCATATTCCGTTCAAGGATGTCGGCGGTACGACGGAGTAAATCTGCACGTTCATTAATAGAGGTTTGTGACCAACTGGCAAAAGCATTGTGCGCAGTGGTTAACTTATCCGCCATTTGCTGCTGAGTATCAAAGCGGTGAAAACCTATGATTTCTTTGGTATTGGCAGGGTTACGCACAGCATGACACCCTTCAGGCACTTGGTCTTCGTTCAACAGATTTTCTTCAAACCAGCGGTCAACGGCGGCTTTAAGTGGCGTGATTTGATTAATATCAGTGACATCAAGGCCTTTGGAGTTATCTCTTTCTTTACCAAATAAGGCGATGGGTTTTTGGATTTGATCGTTATATTTGTGTTTTAGACGCTGGGTTTTTTCAACGGGATCTTCGAGTAAAGACTCTACTGGTCTGGACTCATCTACTATGGCATTGACAAAAGAAGAGTTGGCGCCATTTTCAAGCAAGCGACGGACTAAATAAGCCAATAAATCTTCATGTTCGCCTACAGGCGCGTAAATACGACATTGAATGTTTTCTTTTATGACGATTTGGTCGTACAAACTGTCGCCCATGCCATGTAGACATTGAAATTCAAACCCTTCTTTGTCATCTCCAGCCAATTCAATGATGACCGCTGCGGTGTAAGCATTGTGGGTAGCAAATTGTGGATAAATCGTGTCACGATAGTCTAGTAATCGGTTTGCACAGGCATGGTAAGACACATCTGTTGATGACTTGCGAGTAAAGACCGGGAAGTGTTCTAAACCATCTTTTTGCGCATTTTTTATTTCGGTATCCCAATATGCGCCTTTCACCAATCGCACCATCATTTTACGACCGACCTTTTCGGTCAATTCACGCAACCAGTCGATAACATACAAGGCTCTTTTTTGATAAGACTGTACCGCCAAACCAAAACCGTTCCAGCCTTCGAAGTCGGGATCACTGAATACATGTTCAATGATATCCAAGGAGATATCCAAACGCTCTGATTCTTCCGCATCAACGGTTAAACCAATGTCGTATTGTTTGGCCAGCAAACATAACTCTTTGAGTCTAGGTGGTATTTCGGCCATAACCCGCTCTCTGTGAGTAAATTCATAGCGAGGGTGAATAGCGGATAACTTGACTGATATACCGGGGCTTTTTCTTGGACCTTTACCTTTTGCTGCTTGGCCGATCACTTTTATGGCTTGTGCATAGGCATGAAAGTAGTCGTCAGCATCTTTTTGTGTTCTGGCACCTTCACCGAGCATGTCATAGGAATACACAAAACCTATGCGTTCTTTCTCTTCCGCACGCTGCACTGCATCTTCAATGGTTTCGCCCATAACAAACTGTTGACCCATTACCTTCATAGCAATGTTCATAGCTTTACGGATAACTGGCTCGCCAACTTTGCCTAAGGTTTTCTTTAGAAAACCAAACTGATTGCGTTGATTGGCATAATTAACCAAACCACCAGTGAGCAGTAAACCCCACGAAGAGGCATTGACGAACAATGAGTCACTGTTGCCTAAATGTGAGCTCCACTGACCTTTGGATAATTTATCGCTGATCAATTTATCTTGGGTTTTTTTGTCTGGAACCCGCAATAATGCTTCTGCCAAACACATCAATACCACACCTTCGGAAGAAGATAATGAGTATTCATTAAGCAGGGCTTCCACCACTCCATTACCTTCTTGATCATTACGAATTTGTAGCACCATTTTACGGGCTCGCTCCCAAGCACGACTGCGAGCGCGCATATTGACTTCTGCGTCTGGCAAAATATGTTCAACGGCTAGGTTTTCATCGATTCGATAAAAATCACGAATTTTTTGGCGAGTGGGAGACTCAGCGACTAAGTTACCGTCAAATAACATAAACAACTCCAATTAGGCTGGAAAATAATACTCACTTAATATGTCGCGGAGTATATAGATAGCAACTAGTGGCGACAATGTTTGTGAGAAGCATTTTTAGGGAAATTAAGTCGTTTGTGTTAAACCGCTTTGTATTGATTTCTTCACACTACTGGAATGCCAGCAAAGACTATCAAAATTTCGCCCCTTTGCTGTATAAGATGAAGCAGTAAGGTGGTTTGAGTATATTGTCTGATACTATTATTCTTACGTTTTTACCTGTTAAATTTAAAATGAAAAATAAAGTATCACCTGAAGTAGAAGTACAAGCGATGAAAATGGCAAAGGGCACGCAAAAAGCCGGTCAAACTAAAGAGCAAACTAAGTTAATTTCTCAAGGTATTGAGAAAGGCATTGCTGAATATAAAAAACAACAAGGTAAAAAGTTACGTGAACTAGATAAACAACGTAAACAAAAGATAAAGCAGCGAGATACAGAAAATACTGAAATCCTTGAAGAAGTTGTTCCTAAACGTTCTGTGAAACTTCTGCCGTGGATTTTATTAGGGTTAAGCTGGTTGGGTTTTGGTGCCTATATTATTGTCTTTTAAGGCGCACATAATATGCCTATTATGTGTCGGACAACGACTTTAAAGAATATCTTCCCGTTCGTTGCGGCGCGCTTCAGGTTCATCCAGAACCTCTTCCGATTCTGGGTGTAAAGGTAGTACATTCTGGGATGTACGCACCATAGCTACATAGTGACTTTCATGATCTTCTGGCCTTTCAATGATACGTGAACGAAGCAGCTGTATGGACAAAACGATGCTAAAAGTAGTTAAGATAGCCAGATAATAAGTTGGAAGAGCGCTAGGGCCCATATACTCCAAGGTAAATCCTGCAACAGTTGGTCCTACAAATGAACCCAATCCATAAATCATTAACAGACCGCTTGATCCTGCTACTAAATGGTCTTTTTGGATACGCTCCACTAGATGTACTACTGAAATTGGGTATATAGCCAGCACAAGACCACAAAACAAAGCTGACAATGCAGTGATGAGTCCTCGCTCTACTGCAAAATATTTGGCGAAAATAGCCATAATCAATGCCAGTAGACTGCCTAAAATAAAAGTGAATAGAATGACCCTTCTGCGGTCCATGTGATCAGACCAACGACCAACTGGATATTGGATGAAAGCACCGCAGAGTATGGAGAGCGAGATAAAAGTGGCTAACTCTTTATCTGAATAACCTAACTCGCTGACAAATAATGGGGTTAGTCCCCAAAATGGTCCCATTATTAACCCAGAGACTAAACAGCCAGTTACCGCAACCGGAGCCGCATCATATACTTTTAAAACACTCATTGATGGCATATCAATCGCTACATTGGGTTGTTGCAGTCTAGTCCATGAAATTGGCATGATAGCGGCGGTAACTAATAAACTTGCCACGATAAATAAGGTGTAGTTGGTGACACTATCGATAAGTAAAAGTTGTTGTGAAGCCGCTACAGCTAAAAGATTGATCAGTGTATACACTGAGAATACACGACTACGATAGGCATCTTGTGTTTGGCCATTTAGCCAGCTTTCGACCACCGTATACATGGCAAATACACCAAACCCGGTAAAAAATCGAATAATTAACCAAGCAAAAGGTGAGACGGCTAAGGCATAAGTTAAGGTGCAACAGCCAAGCAAAGCCGTGCAGAAAGTAAAGCAGCGGATATGACCCATGCGTTTGATCATTCCAGAAGCCACTAATGTAGCGACGAATGCACCTAAAAAATAAACGGACGTCAGAACCCCTAAAAATTTCCCTGAGAAACCTTCTGCGATCCCACGCAAAATCAATAATGTGCTGAGTAAACTATTACCCAACAACAACAAAAATATGCCTAAAAATAAGGCCATTATAGAAACAAGAATTGAACGCATAATGCTTCCAAAAAGGAGTGATAAAAGGTGCGGCGGGCATTATAGACTAAAGAACAAATAGGCCAAGAAATCTTTTAATCGATTTTAATTACCGCGAGTTAATGCTGAGAGGGGATTTTTTAAATCTTCGAATTGCTCGTATGCTTGTTATTGAGTAGATTGATTGCCTCCCCGTACTTTTAACCAAAAGTGATTGGAATAAGGGCAATTTAGGAGCCGTTGGAATGAGGAAAAAAGGAAAACTAATTAAATGGCATGCTGACAGGGCTTTTGGGTTTATTCAGCCCAATGGAGGAGGACCTGATATTTTTATGCATAAAACCGGATTATCTAACAGGCAACGAGTCCCTAAAATTAATGACATTATTACCTTTTCCATTAGCCAAGATACAAATGGTAAAGTCAGCGCAGTCGATGCGACTTTTTCGGGGGAAAAGTTAAAACGGAAAGACTCGAACAAGATAAATAAATTCCCTGTTTATTTATCAATACTATTTTTAACCTTTCTCATATTGGCTAATGTAATCGGAGATTTCCCACAAAAATTACTTTTGAGCTATTTGTGTTTTAGTGTCATTACTTTGCTGGCTTATGTTGTTGATAAATCGAAAGCAAAGCGAGGGGCATGGCGAATTCAAGAAAGCACATTACATTTTTTTGCTCTAATTGGAGGTTGGCCAGGTGCAGGGATAGCACAACAATTATTAAGGCATAAATCCAAAAAACGAAAATTTTTAATTGTATATTGGTTTACTGTAATGATTAATATTAGTCTCTTGTTTTGGTTTTTCTCATCATCAGCTGAGGGATACTTGGCATTATTTTAATAGCTTTTTTTTGCATAAACATCGTAATTGTAGTTGTTATACTACTAATGACAGTTTGAATATTTGACGTAACCAACCAGAAATATTAACGTCTATTTTGAACTATCACTCTACAATTAATTGTCTTACTAGGGGGGCTATTATGACTACTCTTATTCCTACCAAGTTTTTCGATATGTTACCTTTGCCGATTCTAATTGCAGAAAAGAAAGAAGGAACGCTTAATTATCCTATAAAGTATGTCAATTCGAGTTTTATTAAAAGTATTGGCTGGAGTATTGAAGAAATACCAGATAAAGAACATTGGTGGAAAACGGCTTACCCAGACCCTGATTATCAGAAGGTCGTCGAAAGGTTATGGGAGATGAGTATGGAATCCAGTGACTCAGAAAACGAAAGTTTTGTTTCTATGACAGTTAATATTATGACTAAGCATGATGGAGTTAAGCGATTTAAAGTCTATACAGAGTTGGGCAGTGCTTTATTAGAAGGGCACTATGTAGTTGCATTTGAAGAGACCAGTGAATCAATATTGTAGGTTGTGTCGAGTTTTATTGTATAAATTTAAACCTTTATAGGTAATACATTTCTAGAAAAGGTTTGTTTGAGTACCACTGTTGACTCAATAGTGGCAATGTAATCTATTCTACCTAAAGATTTTTTAACAAAACTTTCATAGTTTTCTAAATCTTCGGCAATAATTTTTAGTAAATAATCATAAGCGCCCGTTACTACAGAGCACTCTAGTACCTGATCTAAGTTGGCTACGGTTTGTTCAAATTGATCTGCTAATTTATCTGAATTAGCGCTTAAACGCACAAAGGCATAGACCAAAACATTTAAGTTAAATGCTTGCCGACTCAGTGTTGCTTGATAACCTTCAATGACACCAGCTTGTTCCAATTTTTTTACCCGTCTCAAACAGGGAGTATCAGATAAATTCACTTCTTGAGCTAGGTCAGACATTGAAATACGTCCATCTCTCTGCAATCTTTCAACGATCATTTTGTCTTTTTTATCTAAAGTCACTATAAGTTCAAGCTTAAGTAGTTGAATCTGTTTATAGATTAGCAATTTTTGTGGTAATTAACTAATATCGCGGGGCTTTTTAGCAGGTTTTAGCGAATTGCTGCTTTGTCGTTCTGATAGCATGGCGGCTATATAATCAATTCATTCTCAATTCAGGACAAAAACGTGACAGCACACTCCCAAGCATTCGATCAATGGATAAGAACCCGTTTTTGTGATTTAAACACCGAGCTTGAACATCTTTATTGGCAACAAAATGATAAAGCTAATGTTGTTAATATTGGTGACGAACTCAAGCAACAAATTGAAAGTGAGGGGCGCGCTTTAATATTACCCTTACTTGATGAAGGTAATACCGACAATGGTTTTGATAATGCCTTTGATTTATTAGGTAACGTTGGCCTTTATATGGCAGCTTGTCGTCGGCATGAAATTACCGAGCCTTCTAGAGAGCAATCGTCACCGTTGATAGAAGCGTCGGCACTTGCGATGCATATAGGTGCTTCCATTGGTGTTACCCCTCGATTTGCTACGGCTCATTTAACCACACACAACAAAGCACTTAATGGTCACTACAAGCGGTTTACCCATTTAGAAGATGAAAAAGTATTCATCGATTACAACACTAAGGCGATTTTGGCCTATAAACGTGTAGCAGATGCACTAATTAAGATCCAGCCATTGGGGATCTCTCATCCTATTACAGCCGACTTGTTACATGTGGCTAAACAAGGTTTGAAGGACGTCATTGAATCAAACAAATTGTTATTTCAAAAGCTAGATACAGATCGATTTTTTAACTGTGTTCGTCCCTATTACAAGCCATATCGAGTAGGTAAGGAAGAATATCGAGGCGCAAACGCGGGGGACTTTGCCGGAATTAATGTTATCGACTTGCAGCTTGGGTTGTGTTTTGCCAATGAACCATCGTATTCGCAAATGCTAGTGGACAAGTTTTTATACATGATGCCAGAAGACCAACTCATTCTTCGTGATTGTATGCGTCGTAGTAGCATTATGGATGACTTTATTAACGCAAGTAACAATCACCCAGCTCCGTGGTATCAGCAAAATTTGCGGCTGTTTCTAGATGTATGCAAATTGCATGGTAAAACTGCGATACAACATCACAATCAATTAGTTGAACGATATATAACCAAACCATCAGCGGGTGTTGCTCAGCAACATATGGATAAAATTACCGCCAGTGGTCCACCTTTGCATGTTTTATTAGATACGTTAGAAAAACTACGGGACAGGCGAGCTGCGCATCAACGTGACGATATTCGTACTCGATATGTCGACATTGAAGCGCTAAAAAATAGCCTTGTTGGAGAATAAAAATGAATCAGCACAAAAATGACTTTTTATTGGCCAACAGCAACTACCTATTAAACCATTCAGTAGGGCGCCCGTTAAAAACCGCAGAAGACGCCTTCAAAGAAAGCTTTTTTGCACCATGGCAACATTCTGGAAAAGAGCCATGGGGCAGTTGGCTGGATATTATTAGTAATTTTCAATTAGCATTGAGTGTTTTGTTTAATGCTCCAGCTGAGCAGTTTTGTCCACAAGTTAACCTATCCAGCAGTTTAACAAAGATTGTCATGTCACTTGCATCCCTGAATAAAGAGGATGTGGTTATTTTGATGAGCGAAATTGATTTTCCAAGCATGGGTTTTGCCTTGCAAAAAGCGTTACCCAAAAGTGCCAAAATTCGTTTTATAGATAAAAGTTTGGATATAACCAATGCCAATGTTTGGTTAGAACACTTAAACAAAGAGGTTGATTTAGTATTTATATCAAATGCTTATTCTAATACCGGTCAATTAGCGCCAGTCCATGAGGTGATCTCACAAGCCAAAGAGCTTGGTGTTATTTCAGTGTTGGACATCGCTCAATCTGCTGGAGTTATACCGCTTAACTTACAAGATGTTAGTCCCGATTTCATGCTTGGTTCAAGTGTAAAATGGTTGTGTGGTGGGCCAGGCGCAGCTTATTTGTGGGTAAATCCTAATATTGTTGAACAATGCCAACCGAAAGACGTAGGGTGGTTTTCCCATGAAAATCCATTTGAGTTTGATATTCACAATTTTAGTTATAATCAATCTGCAATGAAGTTTTGGGGGGGAACTCCTTCGATTACCCCTTTTGCCCTGGCCAGTCATTCTATTCATTATTTTGCTAGTTTAGGTGCAAGTTATGTTAGGGCACATAATCAAAAAATGATTGATTTAATTGTCGATGAATTTGACGCAGAGGTCATCTCTCCGATACAAAGAGAAACGCGTAGTGGCACAGTTATCCTAAACTTTAAGGACAAACAAAAGGTTATTATGGATGCACTTGGTGTTGCCAATATTAGTGTTGATGCTCGCCATTTAGGTATGCGTGTTTCTGCCCATATTTATAACGATGCTGATGATATTCAACAATTTATTGATGTTGTTAAACAAAATTACTCATGACTCCACGGAACTTTGTTTTTGGCTTAACTTTTTATCAGCAATCTACGGTCACAACTTCAACCGTGCAATTTGGGGTACCAAAAGAATCATAAATCAAGTAACACCCTTCAGTTGTGGGTGTACCTGAACTTGGAACAGTATAACCAATTAACGTGTATTAATTGTTTACCCGTGTTTCAAAATCGTCTGAAATTTCTAAAAAATCAAGCATTTCAAGCTGGTCGCCGCTTTCCCCTATGCTTTCTGGGCAAAGGTTACGGAAATCAATTTCGACACTGCCAAAGCCAAAATCAACAAGATAGGCAGCCTGTAATACACCAGAATTGTTCTCTACAGGTTTTAAACCTTTTGTTCTTGCTTTCATTTGTACTAAATTTACAGTTGACTTAAATTGGCCACTTAGTGAATTAAGCACCGCTATTTTTGCATCACTTGATAAATCAATAAAACGTGGTGCTGCAACAACAGACAAAATTCCTAATATGACTATCACTATAATCAGTTCAATAAGAGTAAAACCGTTTTGTTTATTATATGGACCCATGAAAATACCTGATTCAAAATTATTGTTATTATTCTCAAAGATTAACTGAAATGAGATGGATTAAAAAGTATATCGATAAAAATACAGGTATCGGGTTTTACACGGACGCCCAACCCTTTACATATGATTAAAACAAATAATGAACCTAGGCCGGTTTTCCATTACAATCCTTGCCCTTATTTTTAGGTGATGAACGGCGGATATGGCAGCAATAGGTATTGATTATGGGACTTCGAACTCCGAGGTAGTGTATTTTGATGGGCAAAAGCATCATTTTATTAAACTCGATCCTAGCCTAGACGACGCAAACAAAATTCGTTCTTCGGTCTTTATTTATTATAAAGACGAACTTCCCAGACCTCCTATCCCCATGATTGAAGCGAAAATTGCGCAATTAAAACGTGCCATTTCTGACAAAATCGAAAAAGCTAAAGAAGGCTATTACGAAGCGCCAGATCCTAGAGAACAGCGTATTCATAGTGCCAGAATAGACGAGTTACGTGCTGAGTTTCATAATTTACCTGCCTTACAAGAACGTGCAATTGAACTCTTGCTAGAAGACATGACAGTGCAAGACTTACCCCTTCACCAATTAGTCGAAACGGGTGAATTTGCATTTGGTGAAGAAGGATTTAGGCGTTATTTGAAAACCCCTGATAAAGGGCGGCTGATATATTCACCGAAGAATTTTTTAGGCGCCAATCTGGTGGCTGGTCAGCAACAAGCCTTTGTGGGGTTGATTGCCAAACAATTAGAGTTCTTTCGTTTAAGTGCCGAGCAGCAATTAGGCGAGTCTGTTGACACTGCCGTTATTGGTCGCCCAGTACGATTTCATGGTACTCGAGGTCAAGACGGTAACAGTCAAGCTATTGAAATTATGACTCAAGCGGCAAAAATGGCCGGGTTTAACAAAGTTGATTTTCTTGAAGAACCCATCGCTGCAGCCTACAAAATTGAACGCACCCTTGATAAACATACTAATGTTTTGGTTGTCGATATTGGTGGCGGCACAACTGATATTTGTTGTATTAAGTTATCCCCAGAAAAATTAGCGAATGTTGATCGCCAACAAGATGTAATGTCGGTCACTGGTACACGTTTAGGTGGCATGGAATGTGATAAAAACCTAATTACTAAGTCAATTGCGTCAACCATGGGGCAAGGTTTACTGATGCGTAATGGCCTGCCTGTGCCTCCAGCTTATTTTTCTGACATGTGTGCGGTTGATGACATTCCCAAACTTAATCGGTTTTTCTCAGATGATTATTGGTTGGATATTGCGAATACAAAGTCATTAGTTAAAGAGCCTAAGTTATTAGAACGATTGCAAGTTGTGCAAGAAGAAAAACTTTCGGCGAGACTGGTTAACTCATCACGATTGGCCAAAGAGTTGCTGTCTTCAAAAGATGAAATCATCCTGCCTTTACATTACATCGAAGCTGACTACGACGTTAAATTGAATGTTGAAGAGCTGAAACGTTCGATGCAATCTTGGTTAGCTAGAGTGAAAAGTTTAGTCACTGAATGTTTAGAAAATAGTACTGAAGCACCTGAAATGGTGTTTATTACAGGCGGCATGAGTTTGTCGCCTATAGTCAAAAAAGAGCTGTTGGAGCTGTTACCTGGTTTGCCTGTTATGGAAGGTGACGCATTTAATTCTGTATGTGAAGGTTTGGGTATTCAAGCGGCTAAATTGGCGTAAGTTAGATAACCTGGCCTTTTAAAATTAACCCTTTTAAGATAATCCTTGAAAGGGTTAGAGCAGAGGCTTCATAAAAAACACCCTGGCTAGCGCTGTGAAACTCTCACTCCATCCTCAATCGCGTTACTAGGGTGGGTGATGACCTGCTCTGCAAGATCCAAACCTTGAGTGATTTCAGCAAATCTGTCATTACGACGACCCACCTTAACACCTTGAATGGTGGCTGTGCCTTCAACCACCTTAAACACAGACCATTGTTCGTTTTGTCTAAACAGGCTCGAAATGGGTACCACTAAAACACTTTTTGCTTTGTCTATTATGATGGAGGCCTCGACTCTAAAAGCATCCCCCAGACTTTGCCATTTGTCTTTTGTATCGGTGAAAGACAGGATCACATTGACTCGCTGTTCTTCTACACCTAATGCTGATATTTTGGTAAAACCTGATGGTTCGACCATTTTGACTCTGGCCGCGATGTCTTGTTCGCCGCCCCAGCGCTTAATCAATGCATCGTCACCTACCTTGACCTTAACTGCATTGGTTGAAAGCATTTCAATGTTCACTTCTAAGTCTTCGGGGTTGCCAATTTCAACAACAGGCGTGCCTACAGGCACGATACTTTCGCTTTTGTGCAATATGCGTAATACCTTGCCGTCTACTGGAGAGTGAATACAAATTTGGCAGTCTGAGGTGTTATCTGCTGATCCTTCTTTAGGTTGCAGCAGCGTGGCTTTTGCCACTTCTAAGCGTGAGCGCATCACATTTTCATTTGAGCGTGTGGTGGCTAGTTCAGCCTTTAAGGTGGTGATCTGTAATTGCGCTTTTTCTACTTGGGCTTTAGAAACGGTGTTTTGACTATACAAGGCTTGGGTGCGCTTAAAGTCAGCTAATTCATAGTCGAGTTGAGCTTGTGCTTGTGTGACTCTAGCACTGGCTAGTGCCAACGCTGCTTTTGCACCTTCAACGTCTGCCTTGGCTTGTGTTTCTAGTCGTTTGTTGAGAAACGTGGGATTGGCTGGATACATATTAGCAATGACTGTTTTGCCGGCTTCAACAATGTCACCCGGCTCGCTGGTAATACGGGTAATACGCCCATCGATTGGAGTCGAGACCACATAAATATCGTGGATACGGGTTTTGCCTTCGCCTTCAATTGTGATTAATAAGTCAGACTTTGTCACTTTAGTCATATCTACCAAAACAGGCTCTGGGATAAATGCATAAACAAGTAGGCATAAAGCAGTTCCTCCTAAAACTATTTTGATGATTCTTTTGACGTTTTTTGCCGACATTATTTGACTCCTTTTTGCGCGGCGACCAGATCAATGTTATCGATCTGGCGCCAGACTAAATAAAATGAAATTAAAGCACTTATTAGCACCATAGAAACGGCATAGCCGTAAGTGCTATTACTTAAGTAAATTGGAATGCGAAACAGTTCACTTTCGGTGATTTCGGCCATACTAATCGCTAACCAGTAGCCAATTAATAAGCCTATTGGTATCGAAAATAGGGTGATAACACTGAGTTCTCCAAACAGGATATAAGCCACTTCTTTGCGGGTTAGTCCTAACACACGTAGGTTGGCTAACTCTCTGCCGCGTTCAGATAGAGCAATTCTGGCGGTGTTATAAATCACTCCAAAACTGATGAAACTGGCGAATAAAATATTAATGCTGACCATTTTTAACATGTTTTCGGCCATTACATCTTCAAAAATTTGACGTAAAACGGAAGTGATATTTAAACCAATGACTGCCGGAATCGCTTTCAGTTTTTTATATAATGCTGCGCTGCTATTTTGGTCGACAGCCACCGCTGCCGCAGTGACTTTTTCATCTGAATCTAACAAGTAATTTAGTTGCCTGATATCCATATAAGCACTTATACCAATAAATTCCTGAGTGATGGAGGTAACAGGTATTAGCAAGTGTTGGCGTTTGTCTTCAAGTACATTCGTTTCAACTGTATCACCCACTTTTAGGTGTAAAATATCCGCTAGAGTTTGACTCATGATGAGTCCTTGGGATGGCATTTCAATGGATATTAATTGCTGATTTACTGCTTGGCGCAAGTCGGCTTTTTTTGCTAAACCTGTGATACTGCCGCGTTTTTTAAAATTGTTAGACTTAAAATACACTGGCACCTGACGTATTGGCTCTACCCGTAACACGCCGGGCATGGCTTTTATTTCTTCTAGTGCTTGGTAACCTTTAGGTTCAACAAAAGTAAGGCTGAGATCTTCCCGTTGGATCAGGTCATATTGCACATCCAACATATAATCCATGGCATCTTGAATAAAAAAGCTAAAGATAAGGATCGCCAGAGACAATGCAATCCCCAAAGCTGAGAGTAACGCCCGTAGCGGTCTTCGCTCTAATTGCCTTAGTACAATGCGACTTAAAAATGATAAGTGTTTGTGAAGCCCCATTTTTTCCACAAAGGTAGGTTTAAATACTGCGGGACTTTCGGGCCTCATAGCATCGGCTGGTGGTAGTTTTACCGCTGCTTGGATAGACAAAAAAGTGCCCAGTAAGGCGGCAACCACACAGGAAAGAACGGAAAAAATCATCACTTCAACAGAAAAGTGATATTTCAAAATAGGGAAGTGGAAAAACTCAGTGTACATAGTCGTCATACCCGATCCCATCCAAACGCCAAGGGATAATCCTATTATTGAACCAACAGTGGTAATGACCAAAACCATTTTGATATACAGCAATGAAATCTCCCAATTGCTGTAACCCACTGCTTTTAACATGCCTATTTGTTCTCGCTGTGTAGCAATTTGCCTAGACATCACTACATTAATCAAGAAGGCGGCCACACTGAGAAAAATCACCGGCGCAAGTGAGCCCATGCCGCTGAGTTGTTTTAATTCGTTTTCGAGAAAAAAATTAGATATCTGCTCGTCTCGTGCATAAGCAATCAAACCCCCATAGGGCTTCAATAGGTTGTCTAACTGCTCTTTGATATCCTCAATGTTGGCGTTACGTTGGACTTTGATGGATATGTCATTGAATGCCCCTTTCATATTGACTGCGGCTTCTAGCGATCTTTGGCTCATCCAAAATAAGCCAAAACGTTTACCATCAGGCATAAGCGCGCCCGGTGCAATGCTATATACATATTCGGGTGAAAGCACGACTCCAACGATTTTAAGTTGTCGGTGATGTCCGTTCATGATCGCGTTAATTTTATCGCCTAATTCAAGTTGGTGTGCATCAACAAAACTTTCATCTGCTAATACTGCATTTTCTTCATTAGGTTCCAATAAACGACCAGATCTAAGGTACAGTTTATTTAA
This sequence comes from uncultured Paraglaciecola sp., assembly GCF_913020055.1. Taxonomy (GTDB): domain Bacteria; phylum Pseudomonadota; class Gammaproteobacteria; order Enterobacterales; family Alteromonadaceae; genus Paraglaciecola. The sequence goes on from NZ_CAJWCF010000074.1 coordinate 17,752, forward strand.
AAACGAAGTAGAGCTATCAGGCAGTGACATAACCTTGCCACTAACAGGCTCAGACATGTTGGGCATTTGCAGAGTAATACCAAATACCACCCTTTTTTCGGCAATCGATACGCCGGGAATGTCATTAATACGAGTTCGTAATGCATTGGGCGCACGTTTTAAAGAGGCAAAAACATCAGCGAACTGGTAGCGCTCATAGTAGGTGTCCTTCGTTAATTTGAGGCTATCTAATACGCCAAACATAATAACAAATACGGCTATGCCTGCAGCCATGACCATCACTATTGCCGCCATCTGGCCCTTAATGTTCCAGATGTCTCGCAATAATTTTCGATTCAATGCGCTGAGCATCAGATCACCAATTAATCTGTTCGGGTTTAATTGGATTGGCGTTCATTTCCATATGACCAATTTTACCATCGCTAAAATGAATGACTCTATGCGCTAGCTTTGCAATAGCGGCATTGTGGGTAATGATTACACAGGTGGTGCCGAACTCCTTATTAACGTTGAGTAAGGCGTTTAATACTACTATGCCTGTTTCACTGTCTAATGCGCCTGTGGGTTCATCACAAAGTAATACCTTAGGTTGTTTGGCAATGGCGCGCGCTATCGCCACTCTTTGTTGTTCGCCACCAGACATTTGTGAAGGAAAATGGTTGGCTCTGTCTTTGAGACCAACAATGCTTAAGGCATCCATGGGAAACATAGGGTTGGGAGAAATCTCAGTGACTAAAGCCACATTTTCTAATGCCGTTAAGCTAGGAACAAGATTGTATGCTTGAAATACAAAACCAACACTTTCACGGCGATAGTAGGTTAATTCATGATTGCTTAACTTCGCCAAATCTCTATCTTGGAAAAACACTTGCCCAGAGCTAGGTTGGTCTAACCCACCAATGATATTCAAAAAAGTCGATTTTCCACTTCCTGATGGCCCAAGCAATACAACCAGTTCTCCCTCTGGTATCTCAACCGAAACACCACGAAGTGCATGGACTTCACTTTCACCAGTTACATACACTTTTGTCAGTGAATTGGCTTTAAAACAAATTTGATTGGTTTTGCTCATGCTTGTTTCTATATAAATATCCATTTAACTTTAAGGTATTCTGCCAGGACGTACTAGCTCTTTAATGTTCGGTTTGAAATAGAACTAACTCGACTTACCTCTAACTTGGTATTAACTCATAAAATGACTGTTTTCACTTGTTCTAAGTCAATATTTAAGCAGCTGCAAATGGATTGATTGCAAGTTGTTACTGAACTATCCCAAGACAATAGTCGCATGATTACTGATATCAAAGAGATGTAAATATTGAAAATATGAGGCACCATGTATTTTCATGTTATGCAAAATGCCGTTTTATTCAAACGATCCTAAAAGCATTTAAAACGCGCATTTTCACTCTGCATTAAGGAGGATTTATGTTAAAAAACTTAAAAATAGTTACACTGGTTCTGGCGTTTTTTGTGAGTTGTCAGGTATCTGCTACTGACAATAAATTGAGTAAAAAAGAGAAAGCCGAAGGCTGGAAATTACTCTTCAATGGTTCGAATTTATCACAATGGCGCAATTTCAAAAGTGAGACTCTCAATCCAAAGTGGAAAGTTCAAGACGGCACTATGACTTTGATTGAGCAGGGCGGTGGTGACATTTTGACTAAGGCGTCCTACCAGAATTTCGAATTAAAGCTGGAGTGGAAAATATCCATCGCTGGTAACAGTGGTATTTTTTTTCTGGTTGACGAAACCGGTGATGCGATTTATTCCCATGCGCCTGAAATTCAGATCCTCGATAATGAACGTCACTCAGATAATAAATTCGACACTCATCTATCCGGCGCACTTTACGACATGATGGCTCCTCCGGTGGCATCCCACAAACCTGCGGGAAAATGGAACCAAGTGATAATTCGAGTTGAAGATTCTCATTTACTGGTATCTCAGAACGGCGTGGTTACGGTGAGTATCGTGGTCGGTAGTACTAGCTGGAATACATTGGTTGCGAATAGTAAATTTGCCAACTGGCAGGGATTCGCAAAAGCAGGCTCAGGTCACATAGGGTTGCAGGACCATGGTGATCAGGTTTGGTTTAAAAACATCAAAATCAAGGAGCTATAAGATGGCGGACTTTAATCATAAAGTGTTAGTGATTGGTTCTGGTGCAGGTGGTGCCATGGCAGCTTATACTCTGGCGAAAGCTGGTCACAAGGTATTGATGCTCGAGGCGGGTCGTGATTATGATCCTAAAATCGAAACGCCTATGTTTAAACGTAAAAGTGACGCGCCGTTAATGGCTGCGGGTAATAAAGATAAGAATTTTGGCTTTTACGATGCAACTGTTGACGGTGGCTGGCAAGTACCCAATGAGCCTTACACTTCAGCCAAAGACTCTGATTTTATGTGGTGGCGTTCAAGAATGTTGGGTGGGCGAACGAATCACTGGGGGCGTTATTCATTACGTTTTAGCCAGCATGATTTTAAGGGGAAAAGTCGTGATGGTTTGGGCGCTGATTGGCCGTTTGACTACGAGGATATTGCCCCTTGGTATGACAAGACCGAAGAAATTGTTGGGGTATGTGGCACAAATACCGGGTTAGACGATATGCCGTCTTCATCTGAGGGGGTGTTGCAACCACCTCCCAAACCGCGTATTCCTGAATTGCTAATGGCAGCAGCAGCCAAAAAGCACAATATTCAAGCGGTCCCCATGCACCGAGCAGTATTGACTCGGCCAAAAGATAACCGTGCAGCTTGTTTTTATGCCACACCATGCGGGCATGGGTGCTCAATTGGAGCCGCGTTTCAAACGACCACTTCGTTGATCCCGTTAGCTAAAGAAACCGGTAATTTACAAGTGATCACCGATGCAATGGTTAAATCAGTGGATGTAGATAAAGAAGGTAAAGTGATAGGCGTGACTTACGTAGATAAACCTAGTGGTGATGAACATTCGGTGGTTTCGAAGGTAGTGATCCTTGCTGCGAGTGCTTGTGAATCGGCGCGACTCCTGCTGAATTCTAAGAGCCATAAATTTCCAAAAGGTCTGGCAAATTCCAGCGGTCAGGTAGGCCATAATTTGATGGACTCTACTGGTGCAAGTTTAGGTGCACTCATTCCCAGCCTAAAAGGACGGCCTCGTTACAATGAGGATGGTCATACTGCCAATCACTTGTTTATCCCATGGTGGGGTCACAAAGCTCAGGCAAAAGGTGAACTAGATTTCCCTAGGGGTTATCACTTTGAAGTTGGCAGCGGCTTTCATGAGCCAGGCTCATGGGTGTCTGGGGAATTAGATGGTTATGGGGTTAAATTAAAACAACAAGCGCGTGACCATTATGGTGCTTATATTGGTTTCGCTTTGCGTGGAGAAATGCTGCCGAATAAACATTCCTACATGGAAATCGATGATGAGGCCAAAGATAAGTGGGGCATTCCGGTGGCCAAATTTCACTTCAAATGGTCAGATCATGAGCTTAAGCAAATCGAACATGGGCTAAAAACAGCCAAGCTGTTGTTGGAATCCATGGGCGCAGAAGTTGATGAATTACCGCCTGCCGAAAAGGCGATTTCAAAGGGCGGGCAAATTATTCATGAAGTCGGCACTACTCGTATGGGCAGTTCAGCTAAAGATTCGGTGACCAACCAATGGGGGCAAACCTGGGATTGTCATAACTTGTTTGTTATGGATGCCGGTGTCTTTGCCTCAAACCCGCATAAAAACTGTACTTTGACCATCATGACCTTGGCGATGCGCAATGCGTCGTGGCTGGCTGAGCAGTTAGATAAAGGAGCACTTTGATATGACAGTTCCAAATAATAGTCATTATTATGAGTCTGGTATGAGTCGTCGGGAATCGTTGAAATGGTTAGGCATATTGGCCGCAGGCAGTACCATGGCGACCTTAAGTGGGTGTAGTAAAGCAACTGACATTGTTGCAGGCGCAACTGGTCATTGGCCAGATCTTGATTTACCGGCCATAACCGCAAAAGGCTATGGTCAAGATCCCAATTTGATCGTTCCGCTGGAGTCCCCTTGGCCGCGTACATTAAGTGTTGAGCAACTAAATTTAGTTGCCATTTTGTCAGACATTATTGTGCCGCGTGAAGCCGATATTCCTTCTGCATCAGAGGTGATGGTACCCGATGTAGTTGATGAGTGGGTTAGCGCACCTTATTCTAGTCAGCAGCGTGATCGTATGACTATTATGGCTGTATTAGCCTGGATAGATGATGAGGCAAAGTTGCGTTTTAATAAGCTATTTTCAGCACTGAGTCATACCCAACAAATTGCAATCATCGATGATATTGCCTATGACAGTGAGCAAAAGCCGGCCGAATTTGAGCGAGCTACTCAGGCTTTTGCACGTTTTCGTAATTTAGTGTTGGGGGCTTTTTTCTGTTCCCCACAAGGTAATCTAGATATTGGTTATATGGGGAATGTAGCGATCGCGGGGGATTACCCTGGACCCACTCCAGAGGCTAGACAACACTTGAAAAGTGTATTGGATGAGTTGGGGTTGTCTGAGTTTGCCTATCTTGAAGAGAGTTGATTGTGCTGCTTATGGTTATTGACGGGCTAACACGGACTGAATAGTAGAGAGTATTTTACCTAAGAATACTTCTTTACAGGTGACTTACCTTTTTGTTGGATTTGTTTAGACTAATCATATGGTTTATACAATGAAGAGGTAAGTGTTCCAAACAAAATTTTGCATTGTTCATACTTGTCTAACTCCGTATGATTAACCCTACAGATAGACAAGATAAAACTCACTATGACAGATACTAATCCCCCAACAGCCGATTTCATGGCGCAAGTAAAAACCACTCAAAAATTATGGGCTTTGCAAGATCAGGCAAGTGAAGGTTGGGTTGTTCTCGATTCTATTAATTTTGAAAATACCGATGTGATGCCGTTGTGGTCAAGCCTCGAACTAGCCAAAAGCCACTGTATCGATGAATGGCAGGACTACGTGCCCAAGCCTATAAGTCTAGCTGACTGGCTGGAGTTTTGGGTTGAGGACTTAGCCGAAGACAACGTATTGATTGGAGTAGAATGGCGTGACGGCGGTGAATACCTAGAATTAGAACTCGCTGAATTTAGCCAGATGGTCGCTAAGTTAGAATTTTTATAATGTTTTGGGCAAGGGGATTATTCCCCTTGAAGCACAGAATTTTTATGAAAACTTATTGCCTACATCATCTACGTTAAATCTATTATTGTTTCTTCTATGCCAACGTATTCTATAACCAGATAAACAGTCAAAAAAAAGCCCCAGCATTTGCTGAGGCTATTTATTGGTTTTTTGACTATTCGTCTAAGAAACTTTTCAGTTGCTCAGAACGGCTAGGGTGACGCAGTTTGCGTAACGCTTTAGCTTCGATTTGACGAATACGTTCACGGGTTACATCAAATTGTTTACCTACTTCTTCAAGCGTGTGGTCGGTATTCATATCGATACCGAAACGCATTCTCAGTACTTTTGCTTCACGAGCAGTTAATCCAGCTAACACTTCTTGAGTCGCATCTTTTAAGCTGCCACCTGTAGCTGAATCTAAAGGCTGTACTATCGTACTGTCTTCGATGAAATCACCTAAGTGTGAATCTTCGTCATCACCAATAGGGGTTTCCATTGAAATTGGCTCTTTAGCAATCTTCAATACTTTACGCACTTTGTCTTCAGGCATTAACATGCGTTCTGACAACTCTTCAGGTGTTGGCTCGCGACCCATTTCTTGCAGCATTTGACGGCTGATACGATTAAGCTTGTTGATTGTTTCAATCATATGCACAGGAATACGGATAGTACGCGCTTGGTCAGCAATCGAACGAGTGATCGCCTGACGTATCCACCAAGTGGCATAAGTAGAGAACTTATAACCACGACGGTATTCAAATTTATCAACTGCTTTCATCAAACCGATATTACCTTCTTGAATTAGATCCAAGAACTGTAAACCACGGTTAGTGTATTTTTTAGCAATCGAAATAACAAGCCGAAGGTTCGCTTCAACCATTTCTTTTTTAGCTCTTCGTGCTTTCGCTTCACCAATCGAAGCGCGTCGATTAATATCTTTAATTTCAGAGATTTTCAACCCTGTCACATTAGACATTTCACCAATTTTACGCTGAGCACGTAATATCTCTACTTTATATTCAACTAGCTTTATTGAGTACGGGTGACCTTCTTCAATAATTCCCACAATCCAATCAAGATTAGATTCATTACCAGGAAAACGCTT
>NZ_CAJWCF010000075.1 GCF_913020055.1 uncultured Paraglaciecola sp.
TAAAATACCATACAGATCTGCTAGTTTGCTCACAAGGTATTCATTCAGAAACTTCATATGCAAATCAAATCTCAAAGGTCCGTTAAGATATTACTAATCATGGCATCCATAGTTATCATATTAGCAGGTGTTAAAGCAGCTAGTGACATTGTCGTGCCATTTTTATTGTCTGTATTTATTGCCATGGCTTGTAGTCCCATTATTACTTGGGCAAATCAGTATAAATTGCCTAGAGCCATAGCCGTTGTATTAGTAATACTGCTTATAGTCATATTTGGATTGATTTTGGCTGGATTAGTTGGTCAGTCAATGAATGAGTTTAGTCAAAACCTGCCAAAATATAGAGAGCAACTTGTAGGAGAGTTTGCTTGGGTAATTGGTCAGTTAGATAATTTTAATATCAGTGTCGACAAACAAGCTTTGTTATCTTATTTAGACCCGGGTGCGGCTATGAATATGGCAACTAACCTTTTATCTAGTTTGGGCGGGGTATTAACCAACTTTTTACTGATTTTGTTGATAGTGGTATTTATGTTGTTTGAGGCAGAGTCGGTGCCGAAAAAAATTCATATTGCGCTGGATGATCCCAGTATGAAGATACAACAAATCGATAAATTTTTAGTGTCGGTTAAAAATTACTTAGTAATTAAAACATTGGTTAGTTTGGGTACCGGTTTAGTCATCGGAGTATGGCTTTATGTGTTAGGTGTCGACCATTTTTTATTATGGGCAGTATTGGCCTTTTTACTTAACTATATCCCCAACATAGGTTCCATCATTGCTGCTGTTCCCGCGGTGTTATTAGCTTTTGTTCAATTAGGCCCAGCAACTGCTGGTTTTACTGCTTTGGGTTTTGTGGTATCGAATATGGTGATGGGCAACGTGGTTGAACCCCGCTATATGGGTCGAGGTTTAGGCCTGTCTACTTTGGTGGTATTTTTATCATTGATATTTTGGGGCTGGTTATTAGGCACGGTTGGCATGTTGTTATCTGTACCTTTGACTATGATTGTTAAAATCGCCCTCGAATCAAGCCCTGATACGCGTTGGGTGGCGTTATTATTAGCAAGCGATGAACCTGTTATTGAAGAGATAGACACTCTGGCTGAGGGAGGATAAGCTTTTTAGTTTTTAAAGGCTGATATTTAGATGACATGTTAGGTTTGGATTCAGACCTAACAAGTCAGTTGTCATTGGGCGCTTAATTTCTAAATATGTATCCGTTGATGACTTCCATAGTGGTCTTAAAAACCTTTTTTAAAGCGCAACTAGCTTACTATATAAACGTGTTAAATATTTAATTTCACGGTAGTTTTTATAACCTTTTAGATGAGTTGAGGTCTTTTTAAAAGCTGGATTAATCAGTAAAACATCGTTATTTTACCCAACTGTTATTCTCTGAAATTAAAGATTTTGGGTAAATGGTACACAAGCAATTCTATTTAAACCGATACTTTTGGTTTACCAATGTGTTTTTTGGTTGGCTGTTCATGCCATCTTTACTCATATTCAATTTGGAAGCGGCAAAGCTGTAGGTAGCGAACTTTCTTGGGTGCGCACTTGGTATTATATGAGCCCTTGGTTTTTAAGTTGGATCGGGGTAACGGCAGGTGTCTTTTTCTCGGTCGATTTAAATAACCGAATTTACCCTACTCCCAGTAAGCGTTTCCTTGCACATATGCTTTGGATGGTAGCGTTGTTAATGTGTTACTGGGCTTTTTGCAGTGCAGCTCGAAACCTTGTCAGAGGCGAAGATTTATCTAATTATTGGAGCATATTTACCCGCGTATTATCCACCAGTTCCCAATTAGATGTGTTGATCTATTTAGGTGTATTGGCTGCAATATTTAGTCTTCGCTTCTATCACAAATCCGTTCAAGAGGGCATAGAGTTAAAACGTGTACAACATGAATTAACACAAGAACAGTTGAAAAATTTGCGGTCACAATTGAATCCACATTTTTTGTTTAATGTCCTCAATACCATCGCTAGTTTGGTTAGGCTAAAACGAGAGAAGGACGCGGTGTACGCCTTATCAGAATTGAGTATGATGTTACGTAAAATACTTGAAACTAATAATGAATCAAGCGTAAAAATTAAAGATGAAGTAGCTTTTATAAATAGCTACTTAGCTATTCAAAAAATCCGTTTTTTAGATAAGCTCAATACTAGTATTTCTGTCAATACAGATTGTCTTGAATTACAAATCCCGAATATGATTTTGCACCCCTTGGTTGAGAATGCAGTGCAGCATGGTTCACAATTGGAATCCAATCAAAATCCGGTTGATCTAAAAATATCACGGGATAAAGACCAGTTAAAACTAGTGATGACAAATAAAGTCGCTAAAGATGATACGCACAAAGGTTTTGGTATCGGATTAACCAACACTCGAGAGCGATTATCGAAGATCTATTCCCACTTTGTACTTGAACTATATCCTCTGGAAAATGGTATTTTTGAAACGCGATTAGCTATACCAATAGAAGAACAAGATGCTTAAAGTATTAATTGTTGATGATGAAGTTTTAGCCCGGGAAACGATTAAACTCCTGCTGAGCAGTTTAACTGATGTGACACACGTTTATGAAGCACAAAACGGCGAGCAAGCGTTAGCTCTGGCCAATCAACATCAACCGAATATCATAGTCCTGGATATCGAAATGCCAGTGATGTCGGGTATTGAATTAGCTAAACACCTTCCTAAAAACAGCGTGCTTATTTTCGCAACGGCTTATAATCAGTATGCCGTTGAAGCATTTAACTTAAATTCAGTTGATTACCTTCTCAAACCCTTTGATGACGACCGATTTTATGTGGCTTTTGAGCGAGCCAAAATGCGGCTTAGAGATAGTTGTTCGTAACACCTCTGGTGCTTCATTAAAGACCGATGATCAACAATTTCAACTATTTTCATTTCTTTTGACATAAACCCGTTTTACCTAAGACTAACCATGTAGGTCCACAATATAAATGCCTCAAATAGGCATGAGGCAGTTCATGCAACAAGAATTTGAACAGGTATTAGCAGGTAATCAAGGGCGCATAAAATATATCGCCTCACGTTATTCTCAGCCCCATGATTTTGACGATTTATATCAAGAAGTTGTTATGCAACTATGGCGTAGCTTTGCCTCATTTAAAGGGCATTCATCAAGAGAAACGTGGCTATATCAAGTCGCATTAAATACGGCATCAACCTTCGTCACAAAAACAATCAAGCACCGAGAATTACAACAAGTGTTAGCCGAAATTGTGAAACCCGAATCAGCTGTGACTCAGGAGAACTGTCAGGCTGAAATATTAAACAAATTTATGAATACCTTATCGGATATCGATTCGAGTATTTTAATGATGTATTTAGATGGTTTAAGTTCTGATGAAATCGCCTCTGTTGTGTGAATTAGTGATAATGCTGTGAGACTCAGAATTAAACGAATTAAGGCGACATTTGAAAATGAATTTATAGGTGAAAAGTCATGAAGTTAGATGATTTAAAAGCAAATTGGAAAACGGCTATCGAATCCGATAATAGTACTCAGGATCTGAGCCCTGTGATTGAATTATTGGTGAAGGAGACAAGTAAGGTGGATAAAAGCATAAAACGTCGAGATAGGTTAGAAATTTCAATTGCGTTATTGTTGATCCCCGTGTGGAGTTGGAAACTTTTTTATTCTGCTAGTTTAGTTCAAACCACTGGTTTGTGGATTGCGATAGTAGCATGTTTATATATTCCCTATAAACTGCTTAAAACAAAGCAGATTAATGCACCAAAAGATAATAGCGTGATGGCATTTTTGCAGTTTGAAAAAATTAAAATAGAGAATCAAAAAAAGCTATTAGAATCCGTTGCTGTTTGGTACATAGCACCACTGATGGTGGCAATTGTGTTGATAACTGCAGGCGCCACAGTTGATGAGACAGGCATTCCAAGAATAACTGAGCAATTGGCTATTTATTATGGATTTTGTGTAATGTTAGTCATTGGTATTTATTTTCTGAATAAAAGAGCGGTCAAAAAACAACTGCTACCTTTGCTTGATAAAATCAAACAAAGAATAAGTGAATTAAATGATTTAAAGGAGATTTAAAATGAAAAAGTCACTTAGTAAACTATTCGTGATTTTTCTAACATTGAGCACGCTATATGTCGCCCCAGTATTGGCTAATATTGACACCGACATCATTCAAGAAATCATTCAGTTTAAGTTGCAAGAACAGAAAAGTGCGGTTGGTGTATCAATCGCCATTATCGAAAATGGAGACGTTGAGTATTTAAGTTTTGGTGTTGCTGACCAAGATAGCAAAAAGAAAGTTACTCCTGAAACGCTTTTTGAAATAGGCTCGATTTCTAAAACCTTTACGTCAATGGCGCTCGCCAGCATGGTAACTGAAGGTAAAGTTAAACTCTCAGATCCAGTACAAAAGTTTTTACCAGCAGAGGTCAAAATGCCAGCAAGAGGCGATAAGGAAATCACGCTTTTGTTGCTCGCCAATCATATGTCAGGACTGCCTCGTTTACCCAGTAATATGCCGTTTGGTGATCCGGCAGACCCTTACGCTGATTATACCGTTGAGCTGATGTATGACTTTTTAAATAGCTATACGTTGCCTAGGGATATTGATGAACAACTTGAATACTCAAACCTCGCCGTTGGCTTACTCGGTCACATCCTTTCTCTAATCGATAATAAATCTTATGAGCAAGTCATTAACGATAGGGTACTTAAACCGCTAGGTATGTCGCATAGCTTTGTGGATGTGCCTGGTTTGCACTTAGGCTTATTGAGTAATGGTCATGATGCCAGTTTAAAACAGGTTAAGCACTGGCAGCTTCCAACACTTGCTGGTGCGGGCGCTATTAAGTCAAACATTCAAGATATGGCGCAATATTTAAAGGTTAACCTAGAGCCCAATATGGACTTTATTCAATTAACCCATAAACAAACAACAGGCTTTGATAATAATGGCGCTAAGGTAAGTTTAGCTTGGTTTACCACTGAGCATGAGGATGGTTCTTACCTTTGGCATAACGGCGGTACAGGCGGTTTTCGAGCCTTTATGGGTTTTGATCAAGTCAACAATAAGGGCATCGTTATTTTAGAGAATACTACCAACGGAATGGACTCGCTCGGTAACGCCTATCTACAAAATACTCTTGCACAATTAAAGTCTGATATCTTTGATATCAAAATGCTTGATGAAGAGAAGTTAGTTCGATTAAAGGGAGAATACGAATTATTTCCAGGACTTACTATGACGGTGACTCATCAAAAACAGCAATTATTCATACAAGTGACAGGACAAGCAAAATTACCTGTCATCGCTAAATCTGAGCTAGTGTTTGTTCAAACCGCTGCTGGAGCGAAAATTACCTTTGAGCTGAATGATAAAGGTGAAACGCTTTTTTTAACGCTGGACCAAGGTGGACGCAAAACTAAAGCACTTAAACTAGACCCAAATAAACCTCAAGAGCCTGTGAATAAAGTCACACTCACACAAACGGAGCTAGACAACCTTGTGGGCATATATGAGTTAAGCCCTAACTTTGCCATCACTATAAGCAATGAAAATGGTCAGGTGATTATTCAGGCCACTGCCCAGCCTAAAATTCCCTTTGAAACCAAGTCTAGATCAGAATTTAGCAATGCCATGATCCAAGCCAGAATTGTGTTTGAGTTAGATGCTGCAGGTAAAGCAATAAGCTTGACCTTATTTCAGTCTGGACAAGAGCTCAAAGGCCTTAAAAAGTAGTGGTGCAATGCTTCACATCTTCAGTAGGTGAAGCATTGTTTTGTTCAGAACTCACTTTAAACCTTGTCATTAAACATAGTTTTCATCTGGTTAGCGAAAGCCACAAATTTTTCTTTTATTGTGCGTTTAATTTTGATGTCTAAACCACCAAATAACACCAAACCTTCTATGGTTAAGGTTGGGGCCTGTCGAGAGGCAATTGAGGGGGCCTTGTTATCAATACCGCCTAAAATACAAAAAGCTTTTGAGACCACGTTGATATTCTCAGGGACATAAATATTATCACCACCAAACAGGCATAATATTTTTATGGTGACATTAGGGGTGGTAAATATGGCATCGGTAAAATCGATATCTGCCCCACCAAAGATAGTCACAATTCTTATCTCTCGTGGCACTGTCCATTGGCCGCTGCGACCTGAACCGCCAAGAATATTGACTATGGTATCCGTCTCATCATTGTCACTCGCGGCATAGTTGACATTGAATTGGCGTTCTTTTTGCGAGTTAAATTCAGTATCTTTGGTTTGTTCCAAATCGGCAGCTAAATCGAATATTTCTTGGTGATTTTGACTCGCCATGGCCTGATCTAATCTGCGTTCGAACGCTTCACTTGAAATCACGCCATGACTGTAGTTATAAATTAACGTATCGATAACTTCTTCACGTACTTTTTCAATTGGTCTGTCTTCGAGTATTACGGCCATGTGAGTCCCTAAATTCTAGTCATTGATATTTTTAACGAATAAAGCAGATACTGTGCCATTTAAAAACCTACGTAAAATCAATGGTTTAATTTTATTGAAAACTTTTTTGTATGGCTAATTGGGCATTATTTAGTGATTTTCACACTTGAGTAGGGAAAATTAAAGAAAGTTTAGCACCGCCTAAGTCACTCTGAAGAATTTCGAGTTGGCCTTGATATGCGCTGACTAAATCTGCCACCACAGCCATGCCTATGCCTTGACCTTCTTTATAACTGTCTAAACGTGTGCCTCTTTCTAACAATTGTTCACGCTTGTCTTTTGGAATGCCTGGGCCGTCGTCTTCAATATGGATTAGCAATTTACTCTGATTAGTTGATACCGATAGTTTGACCTGCTTGACAGCAGCTTTACAGGCGTTGTCTAACACGTTGCCTAATATTTCCATTAAATCGGTAATATCACCATTAAAACCTAGTTCATTATGTTGGATATCATGGGTAAGTGTTAAGTGTTTATCTACGTACACTTTATCCATAGCATTAAACAGTTTATCCACCACAGGTTTAATCATCACGGCTTGTTCAAATGTACTGTTTGTACCTGCTACAGCTCGTTTCAGCTGGCGCTGTATTTGCAGATTAATTTGATTGATCGGCTCATTGGCTTGATGTGGTAAGCCTTCTGTTCCTGACAATACGGCTAAGGGAGTTTTAAGGCTATGGGCTAAATCACTCAGGCTGTTTCTATAACGACTGCGTTGTTGCTGTTCGGTGTCTAATAAATGGTTGATGCTGCTTTTGAGCTTTTCAAGCTCAGGTGGGTAGTTCTGATCTATACGTTTAAGTTGGCCACTTTCCGCTTGGCGAATTTGTTTATTCAGCCTACTAATGGGTAACAAAGCAGCGTTTAAACTGACCAACAATAAAATCAATAATAATAGGGCAATTAAGCCCAACCAATTCCATAATGTATTGGCGAATTTACTCTTCTCGGTATTAAACACTTGTTTATCTTGGAGGATATAAAAACTCACAGGTAGATAACCTACTGGAGATTCAAATTCTGCGGTATAGGCATATAAAAAATAACTGTTTTGCATCGAAAAATCTTCGATAAAGGTTTCAGCACCTATATCGGGCGCTAAGAAATTTGGCTGTTGCTGCCAGTTTAATGTAGACAGTGACTGCCACAATATGCCATCACGCGATTGAATAAAGGCGTAAAGGCCAGAACCTGGAATATTGAATTGATCATTGTAGAGCTGCTCAGGCATCACAGCTTCACTGCTTTGGTTATCTAGTTCGAATTCAGATATTAAGGTTAAACTTTGCACCCGCAGCTGTTGTAACATTGATTGACTCAAACTACTGTTAAAAGCTTGTTCTAAGGTTACCGCAGTCAAAGGAATAAAAATTAGCAGCGCAAGCAAAGCGGCTGCAAAACTCCTTAATCTAAGGGACAGGTTATGCACTAGCTTTTCTAATCAAGTTAGAGCTCACGATTAATTCGATATCCTCTGCCACGCAATGTTTCAATGGGATTAACGCTACCATCTGGATCAATCTTTTTACGCAAACGTCCGACAAACACTTCAATCACATTGCTGTCTAGATCAAAGTCTTGGTCATAGATATGTTCGGTCAATTCAGTTTTCGAAATGACTTTTTGTGGATTCAGTAAAAGATATTCCAAAACTTTGTATTCGTAAGCAGTCAGTTCAATATATTGCCCATTAACGGTGACTTCTTCGCTTAGGGTATCGAGACTGATGGGGCCTTTTTCGATGGTAGGGTGTGCTTTGCCAGCGGCACGGCGTATGAGTGCATTAATGCGCGCCAATAACTCTTCATTGTGAAAAGGTTTGGTAAGGTAATCGTCGGCACCTGCATCTAAGCCTTCCACTTTCTCTTGCCATCTATCCCGAGCAGTTAGAATGATTATTGGGCAAATTACGTTGTTTTTACGGGCTTTTTGTATCACTTCAAAGCCATCGACTACCGGTAGCCCAATATCAATGACTGCTAAGTCATAGGTATGTTCTTGCAATAAAAATAACGCTTTTTCGCCGTCATCGGCTAAGTCCACGCTATAACCATTTTTTTGCAATAATACATCAAGCTGTGTAAGTAAACGGCTATCATCTTCTACTATTAATATGCGCATTTAGAGCCTATTTATCCTTTATCTATTTTTTGAGGCGATTTTTCTTCCAGAAAAACGAAAACTTTACCGATTTTTTTTCTTCTCTTGACTCACTTTCCCTGACTTTTTGTCGACATCTACCGATACAACACGCCCTGATTTTTGTAATACTTTAACCCGATATTTACTTTTGTTTTGATCGACTTTTAACACTCGGCCACTGACTTTTTGTTGGGCTTTTTTAGCAGCTTCAGATTTGGTGGTGGGAGCGGTTTGTTTGTTTTGAGCAGAGACAGATAGGCTGCTTAACGATAACGTCGTTAAGCAAACAATAATGAATCTAATGTAGTGGTTCTGCTTCAAAGTTCATCTCTTTTGTTTTGCCGCTCAATCCTTAGTTTACCCCAATCATCACTTGACTTAAAAGCAATTGCTATTGTTAGCATGAGATTAGAGCCGTGAATTAGCATAAAAATTACCTTCTTATACGAATATACTTAGCAGGCTTATCTTGCATAAAGGTTTGATAAAACTGTCCCTTAACTCGATAAGTCACGTTATATCCATCTAACATTCTAATTTTTCTATTCTTTCTATTCTTTTTGTATGTATGCACACAGTTCTGTTGCACTTGACGATGACTTGGATATCTGTTGTTTTTTCGAACAACGTTGTGCGCTATAGAACTGCCAACAACAGCGCCTACTAACGTTCCTAATCCTTTGTGTTTGTTGTCACTCGCAGCATGTCCAATAATGCCACCCACTATGCCACCCACAATTTTTGCACCTTTATCATGATACCGGCGATGCCCCTTGTGTATCAAAACTGGTTCGCAATATGTTTGTGGTTGTCGAACTGTTACGTATTTATAAACGGGAGTTGAATTAATCACCTTCGCTTTATATGCGCCGCGGTGATGATTATTACTGGTGTCATAACTACGATCATAATGAGCCTGCGCTAAAGGAGATACTGCCAAAAATAGTAATGCGCTTGTTATTAATAATTTCATGTAACCACTCCTGTTTAAAGTGGTTCCAAGGCTAATCTGTTGGGGCTGAATTTTAGCTGAACTAAGATTAAACGCGCAGAGCTTTATAAGGTTCTACAGGTTAAGCTTTAATCGGTTTCTCTCGTTATCCGGCGCTAAAGGGGTTTGTACAATTAACATAGAGGCTGTGTTTTGGCTTATGCGTATAGATATGTACACTCAATGGAATATTATCTATTTCGTTCCACATACTGGTGTGTGCAGAAGAGGGGCAAATTGCCTTTTTTAGGTAGGACTTTTGCACTTCTAAACTCATGTCCAAAGGCCTAGGTATCTGTATATAAGCGTTGATAGTGCCGCCACTATTTCGGGCACCTTTGTAGCGCCAATCGCCTAACACGAATGTTTGATAAAATGCAGCGTTGACAATTTTCAGGGTGTTATCTGAAATGAGCTTTTGTTGTTTGGCTGAAAGCGACACTTCACTATCAGTGGTCGCAGCTTTACTTTGAATACATCCACTTAACGTTATCCAAATAAGACAGGTAGACAGCCCACAAATTATGTTTTTGATAGTACATTTTTGAATTTTATTCATACACACCTCAAACTAGCCTCAGTTAGTTATCGGCAAATAATTGAATTACTCAATAGGTATAAAAGCATTTATCACAGAAGGCGCTTTATTTTGTAACCTTTGTTGAACGTTAGGTTTGATACTCAGCTAAAAAAAGGTAAATAAAAGGGCATTGGTTTTACTAAAAATCGACTTTTTTTCTTAAAGCCTTAGTTCTACCAGATTTTACTTTGCTATCGACACGTTTGATTTGTGAGTTTCGGCTGGGCTTAGTAGCGCGGCGAGCTTTTTGTAATTTCCCTGCTTCAATCAAGATTTCAGCCAGTCTTTCTAAGGCATCTTGTTTATTCATTTCTTGAGTGCGGTGACTCTGGGCCTTAATAATCAAAATACCTTCTTGGGTGATGCGTTTATCTTTGCCCGAAAGTAGTTTTTGTTTGACGTATTCAGGCATGGCTGCCAAGCGAATATCAAACCTTAGGTGAATGGCACTCGACACCTTATTCACGTTTTGCCCGCCTGCACCCTGAGCACGCATGGCGCTTAAGTCGATGGCAGGCATAAGTGATTCAATGTTCGGTATATAACTCATCTAAGGCTTGTTCACTGTTTAAGGTAATACCTTTATATAAGGTTTTACTGTGACCTTCTTAAATACACCCGCAAGTGTGTAAGGGTCGCCATCTGCCCACTGTTGCGCAGCGGATAAATTATCAAACTCAGCAATGATCAACGAGCCAGTAAAACCCGCTTCGCCTGGGTCTTTGCTATCAATTGCAGGGCAGGGCCCAGCAACTAAAATTCTGTCTTGATCAACTAATAGTTGAATACGTTCAAGGTGCGCAGCTCTGGTTTGTTTACGAAGAGGTAAACTGTTTTCAACATCTTCACAATAAATGACATACCACATAATAAAATCCTACTTAATTATCAAAAATCAAATGGCTACTTGTGAGTAGCCGCTTTCATTTCAGTCACAAAACTTTTCAGTTTTTCTAACATGACATCAGGCTTATCGAGGTTTTCAGCAATGATGTTGACGGTTGCTGAGCCAGAAATCGCCCCTGCTGCACCAGACTCAATAGCGTCTTTTACTTGCACTGGAGTGGATATACCAAAACCAAGCAGTGGTGGCGCCACTTTATATTGGGTTAGTTTATCAATCAATTCACTGGCTGGAATAGAAACCGCAGTTTCTGCCCCTGTCACACCAGCACGGCCTAATAAGTAAGTATAACCTTGTGACTTCTCGCCAATTTCAGCAAAGGTTTCGTCACTGGCATTAGGTGGAGCAATTAAAATTTGTTTGATACCCGTTTGTTTGGCAATGGCAATAAAACGGTCCGCTTCACGCAGTGGTACATCGGCAATTAAAATCGAATCTACACCAGCAGCTACCGCATCTTGGTAGAACTTTTCGATGCCACGTTTAAGTACTAAGTTACTGTACAACAATAGTCCGATTGGTATGTCAGCATGCTCAGCACGCACTTGGCGAATGATCTCAAAACAGTTGTCAGTTTTGATTTTATTCGACAAGGCACGAATGCTGGCCTTTTGAATAGTCGGGCCATCGGCAATAGGATCTGAATAAGGAAAACCCAGTTCTAGTGCATCTGCACCACCTGCAACTAAGGCTTTAATGATATTCACTGAGGTTTGAGTATCGGGGTCGCCTACCATCACAAATGGTACAAAAGCCCCTTGGTTTTTAGCATCTAGTTGTTTGAACATGTTCGCATAGCGATCAACAGAGGCGTTGTGACCAATAGAATCAATCATGGTCTTGATCTCCTAAAATACTGTGGACATGGGCTAAATCTTTATCGCCACGTCCAGATAGATTCACCACAATAATCGTACCGTCTTCTGCTTCATCTGCCATATTCAGTGCGTGGGCTAAAGCATGGGATGATTCAAGGGCTGGAATAATGCCTTCTTTGCGTGATAAAAGTTGAAATGCATTCAGCGCTTCTTCGTCAGTTGCTGATACATATTCGGCACGGCCAACGTCATGTAAATAAGCATGTTGTGGACCAACCGCTGGGTAATCAAGTCCGGCAGAAACTGAATACGACTCTTCTATCTGGCCATCATTATCTTGCATGATGTAACTGTATGCGCCATGTAAAACACCCGTGGTGCCTTTGCCAATCGCGGCGCCGTGCTCTTTGGTATGCACCCCTTTACCAGCAGGTTCAACACCGATTAATTTTACACTTTGCTCATCGATAAAATCAGCAAACATGCCAATCGCATTTGATCCGCCGCCAACACAAGCCACTACTGCATCTGGTAAGCGCCCTTCTTTTTCCATGATTTGTGCGCGGGTTTCTTCACCAATCATACGATGGAATTCACGCACAATAGTCGGGAACGGATGAGGTCCCGCTGCGGTGCCTAATAGATAATGGGCTTTGTCGTAATTGGCAGACCAGTCGCGCATGGCTTCGTTAACTGCATCTTTTAAGGTGCCCGAACCTGAATTCACCGGAATCACTTTTGCGCCCATCAAACGCATTCTAAATACGTTAGGTGCTTGGCGTTCCATGTCTTTAGCACCCATATAAATTCTTGCTTTTAAGCCCATTAATGCACAAGCTAACGCCGTCGCTACGCCATGTTGTCCTGCGCCTGTTTCGGCAATGACTTCAGTTTTGCCCATTCGTTTAGTTAACAGTGCTTGACCCAATACTTGATTGGTTTTGTGCGCGCCACCGTGTAATAAATCTTCACGTTTGAGATAAAGTTTTACTTTGGGGTTGTTGACTAGGTTTCTAGTCAAGGTCATCGCGGTGGGGCGACCTGCATAATCTTTTAACAAACCCATAAATTCGGCTTGGAATTCTGGATCTTTTTGCGCTTCAATAAAAACCTGCTCGAGTTGGTCGAGGGCAGGGATCAGCAACTCGGGTACATACATACCGCCATAATCGCCAAATTTACTGTCTAAATGATTCATCTATTACTCACCTTAAAAAACTATATCTTTTGACTTTCAGCTCGTAGCTTCTGTTAATACTCTCTAAGCTGGAGAAAAGCCTGATTTATTTTATCTTGCTGCTTAATGCCCGGTGCGCTTTCCACACCAGAGTTTAAGTCGAGCATGGCAACCTGCAAATTAGCCGCCTGTTTAACATTGTTTGGGTTGATGCCACCGGCAAGTACAATGTTGGACTTGTCGCTTATCGCATCTAACAGTTGCCAACTAAACGCTTGGCCTGTGCCACCTGATTGTTCACCTACTTGGCAATCCAATAAAAAGTAATCAATGTCACTTTCATCTAAGGTAGGTAGCGTTTCTTTCACACCTTTTGCTAACCATATCTGACATTCAGCAGGCAATTGCTCGCGCAACGTGTCGATATAAATTTGGTTTTCATTACCGTGTAACTGCACTGCCACTAAGGTCAGTTCTTTTGCGTAATTGACTACTTGTTCAATGGGCGCGTTGACAAACACACCTACATAATAAAAAGGTACTGCATAGGTAATTTGTTTGGCTTGTTCTAAGGTCACAAAACGCTTGGATTTTTCGGCGAAGATCAAACCGGCAAAACTTGCTGGGCTGTCTTTGACTAAGGTGGCACCTGATAGACTGGTTGTGCCACAAATTTTGATTTTTCCGTATACCAATTGTTTTGCTGCGCGCTCGATGTCTTTTTCACCCATTAACGAACTGCCCACTAAAAAACCGTCGGCTATGGGGGCTAATCTGCGCACGTCTTGATGGGTGTAAATGCCCGATTCCGAGATGACAACATGTTGGTGTTTTGCATGTTGTTTAATCAACGGCACTAAACGTTCGGTTGTGGCTAAGTCAGTACTTAGATCACGTAAATCACGGTTGTTAATACCAATAATTTTGGCCTGCAACGCACAGGCTCTTAGCACTTCTTGTTCGTTACTGACTTCGGTTAAAACATCTAATTTGTATTGTTCCGCCAGGTGCGCCAATTCAGTATATTGTGCATCATCTAATACCGACAACATCAGTAAAACCGCATCGGCGCGATGGTGACGGGCTAAATAAATTTGATAAGGCTCAACAAAAAAGTCTTTGTTAATGACCGGTTGAGTCACGCGATCACGCACATATTCTAGGTATTCAAATTTACCTTGAAAATACTTCTCATCTGTTAATACAGATATACAGGCAGCATAAGGGCTGTAGGCTTGAATGATTTCGTCTAAGTCAAAGTGTTCACGAATTAAGCCTTTAGACGGCGAGGCCTTTTTACATTCTAAAACAAAACCTGCATTTGGCTGCGCTAATGCAGCATAAAAACTGCGGTCGGATGGGGTTAAATCATCAATAAAACCGGCTAAGGGTAAATCAATTTTTCGTTGCGCGATTTCTTGCTGTTTATCGAGGACGATTTTTTCTAATACATTGGCCATTTTTGTTCACTGCGTCCTTTATTGTTTTTGGCTGATAGCAGCCGATAACTTAATAGTGGCAAGAGGTAATTGTTGCGCCATGGCATTGATGGCCATTTCTGCGCCTTGTGCATAGGTTTGTGCTTTGCCACATAGTTTTAATAACGCCCCTGTGTTCATGGCGACAGCAGCTTGATGAGCCGCTTGGCCTTTGCCCAGCAACACATTTTCAATCAGGGTTTTATTTTCTTCTGGCTCACCCCCTTTAATGGCATCTAAAGGATAATTTTCAAGTCCAAAATCAGCCGGTGACACACTGCTTTGTGTCAATCGATCACCATTTACTTCAACCACTTGGGTATCAGCGTGTAAGGCAAATTCATCCAAACCACTGCCATGTACTACTAAGGCCTTTTTGTATCCTAATAACTGTAGAGTCTTGGCAAAAGGTACAAGTAATTCTGGGGCGTACACACCAATAATGATATGGCTAGGTCGAGCTGGATTCACCAAGGGGCCTAACAAATTAAATAAAGTACGAGTTTTTAATGTCGTGCGTACTGGCATCGCATGGCGAATACCAGAGTGGTAATTAGGCGCAAACAAAAAACATAAGTTTGACTCATCAAGACACTGCCGTGCTGTATCTGCATCCATGGTTAACTCTAAATCGAATGCTTTAAATAGGTCAGCCGAGCCTGATTTGCTCGACACGCTGCGATTACCATGTTTCGCAACTTTTAGTCCGCAACTTGCCGCCACAATGGCCGATGCAGAGGAAATGTTAATCGTATTATGCCCATCACCACCTGTGCCTACTATGTCGGCAAAGTCATAATCAGGGCGAGGGAAAGCCCCAGCGTTAGTAATTAACGCTGCTGCAGCACCGGCTATTTCTTCTGGTTGTTCGCCTTTCACTTTTAGGGCTGTGAGCAACGAAGATAAAACAATGTCATCCACTTGACCTGTCACTACTTGTGAGAACACCTCGGTGACATCATCCTGCGGTAAATCTTGGCCTAGATAGAGTTGTTCAAGAATCTTGTGGATCATAGTGCTTGCCCCTTATCTTGGGTTAAAAATTCAATACTTTGCATAAGCAATTGACTGCCATGAGAGGTCAAAATCGATTCGGGATGAAATTGAAACCCCAACATTTTGTCTTGTAAATGTGCCACTGCCATAGGTATCTCGGAAAAATTGGCTAATACGGTTAATTCGTCAGGCATATTGCTGGCCATTAACGAGTGGTAACGGGCAACGGGTAACGGCTGTGGCATGTTGGTAAACATTTTATCGGCGCAGTGTTCAATTAAGGAGGACTTGCCGTGCATCACTTTATCAGCACGTACAATTTTACCACCATAAGATTCAACAATAGCTTGATGACCTAAACAAATTCCTAACACAGGAAATTGGCCTTTCACCAGATCTAGCAGCGCTAACATCGAACCTGCCTGAGACGGATTGCCTGGGCCTGGTGATAACATCAACATCACTTGTTTGCTTTGACCATTTTCGTCAGTCTGTTGTGCTTTATCTTGCATTTTTTGTAACACTAAATCGGCTGAAACGCTGTTGCGATAAACTATCAATTCCAAGCCTAGGGTTCTAAGTTCATCCACTAAGTTGTAGGTAAATGAATCAAAGTTATCTAACAGAAATACGCAAATTTGCTTATTGGTTTGAGCGGCTGATGAACTCATTATTTTGCTCCTTTTGCATGTGACTGCGATTGCGAGCTGGAAATAATGGCACTAATAACCGCTTGCGCTTTGCCACGAGTTTCATCTGCTTCTGATTGTGGGTCTGAATCAAACACCACTCCGGCACCGGCTTGAATATAGGCGGTGTTGTTTTTCACAAATGCCGAACGGATCACAATACAGGTATCCATGTCACCTTGGCTGTTGATATAACCCACAGCTCCGCCATAACTGCCACGGCGCTGTTTTTCCACCTGACGAATTAAAGTAGCTCCACTGACTTTAGGTGCGCCCACTAATGTGCCCATATTCATACATGCTTGGTAGGCATTAAGAGCGTCTAAATCTTCGCGCAATTGGCCCACTACTCTAGACACCAGATGCATCACATGAGAATAACGGTCAACCTTTAATAAGTCGGTCACATATCGCGTTCCAGGTTTAGATACTTTAGCTACGTCGTTACGGGCCAAATCGACCAACATAATATGTTCAGCCCGTTCTTTTTGATCTTCTTGTAAGTTAAGTTCTAAACGACTGTCCAAGTCTAAGTCGATACTACCGTCGGCACGTTTACCTCTGGGGCGTGTGCCAGCAATAGGGTAAATTTCCACTTGATTGGTTTGTTTGGTGTATTTCAATGCTGATTCGGGCGATGCGCCAAACATACAAAAGTCGTCGTCTTGCAGGAAAAACATATAGGGACTGGGATTTTGTTGTTTTAAGGCACGATACGCATCATGGGGGTGGGGGCAGGGCAAACTAAAAGTACGAGAGGGCACTACTTGAAAAATGTCTCCTGAGAGAATATTTTCTTTCAGCCTGACCACATCATCTATGTATTCTTGATCGGATTTATTGACCGCTAGATCTTGATTTGTAATGGCGTTTTTTTCCGTATCCGCCAAGGGTTTTATGGTACTTAGTTTGTGCTTTACTTGTTCTAAACGTTGGCTCACAGAAAAATAGTTATTACCGACATTTTTGCCACTAAACACGCTACCAATGATTTCGCTCTGTTGGGTTTGGTGGTCGATGATTACTAAGGTTTCAGCTAAATAAAATACAAAGTCTGGGCAAGTATTGGCACTGTCTTCAACCTCTGGTAGTTTTTCAAAACTGGCCAATAAATCATAAGCCAATGCACCACCTAAAAATACCGCATGGGGGTTTTGACGAATAGCGGTAATTTTATTGGTGATTAAGCGCAATGCGTCAAATACCGCAGGTGCTTTTAATCGACTGTCTTCGTCAAGTTCAGTATCTGGCGTAGGAAATGTGAGAGTAACCAAACCTTTAGCGGGGTCATATTCATGGGTCACGCCAACGGGGCAGTATTCATCAAACATGGGTAATACAGCATGGCCGTTATCTGATAACGCTCGGCAATAGACTTGCTGACCATGGCATTCTAACTTGATGGCGGCGTCCACTAATAACAGACTTTTTAGATTGTCTTTGCTATCGATTTCTGCAGACTCTAATAATAAATTATTGCTACGGCCTTGGCATAAGTATTGGTAAGCATGCAGTGGGTCGGCTACGTAATCCGCTGCTACGACTAGGGTTTCTACTTTGCCAAACTGCTCTGTTAACTGGGCTAAACTCATTTCTTTGATTCTCTAATGCTTATTTAATAAAAAATAACTTTTTGAAGAGCAGGCGTAAAAAAGCCCGCATTATACGGGCTTTTTTTGAAAAATATTTGCAAAAATACAAACACTCACAGCCCGTTAGTTCAGGTTGTGCCACCACCAAATGTTGTGTGTTTGAATATTTTTCATTACTTATGGTACTCGTTATCAGTTTAATTCTGTTATTCGGCTGTGAATCGGTATAATAGCGCACAACGTCATTTTGAGTGCATAGAAGAAAACAAAATCAGCTCTATGTCAACACTCAAATTAATCTTAGTCAGAAATAATAATCATTAATCAACAATTAATAAAAAGTACCACTGAATGAAAATTGACCTGCACAGCCACACACATTATTCCGATGGACACCTCTCACCTAAAGAGCTGATCGATCGTGCGCACAACATGCAAGTTAATGTGTTAGCGATTACCGACCACGATACGGTTGATGGTATTCAACAGGCAATAGATTATCAAGCCGAGCAAAAACGCTCGATGCAAATTATGCCGGGTGTGGAAATTTCAACCTCTTGGCATAATTTCGATATTCATATTCTGGGCTTGAACGTTGATCACAATAACCAACAATTTTTAGCGCGCTTAGACCAACAAAGTAAAGAGCGTGACCGCCGTGCTCAGCTGATGTCAGATAAATTGGCTAAAGTCGGTATTGATAATGTATTCGAAGACGCAAAAGAGTTGGCAGGTGTGGGGCAAATTACTCGGGCGCATTTCGCCAGAGTGTTAGTGCAACGCCAAGTGGTTAGAGATTTTGATGCGGTATTTAAAAAGTATTTAGGCAAAGGCAAAAAAGCCCATGTTAAACCACAGTGGATTGAGATTGCTGAGGCTATTACTTGGATACATGATGCTGGTGGTAAAGCAGTGATAGCTCACCCCGGACATTATGATATGACCACTAAGTGGTTAAAACGCTTAGTTGCCGAGTTCGCTAGTGCCGGTGGAGACGGTATGGAGGTGATCCATTCGCACCTTACTCCTGAGCGCAAAAAGTTACTGGCAGACATTGCCGCCGAGCATGGCCTACAAGCCTCTAGTGGTTCTGATTTTCATTACCCTAACCGCTGGACCGAATTAGGCAAAAACCTTACGCTTCCCGAACAACTTGTGCCAATATGGCATGATTGGTCCTTAGTTGGGTAACGGAAGGTTGGATAACCGATAACATTACTCTACAAGCAATACTGCTGTGATAGTAGAATAGGAAAGAATTTATGAGTCAGTTTTTTTATATCCACCCCGACAATCCGCAAGCACGTTTGATCAAACAAGCCTGTGAGTTAATTCACCAAGGTGCTGTGGTGGTGTATCCCACAGACTCTGGGTATTCCATCGGTTGTCATATGAATGACAAAACGGCCTTAGAGCAACTTTGTCGTATTCGACAAATCGATAAAGACCATAATTTCACCCTGATGTGCCGTGACATGTCTGAGCTATCTGAATACGCCAGAGTCGATAACACTGCCTTTAGAACGATCAAAAATAACACCCCCGGCCCCTATACCTTTATTCTTAAAGCCACTAAAGAAGTGCCTAAACGATTACAAAACCCTAAACGCAGAACGATTGGCATCAGGGTGCCAGAGAACAAGATTGCCTTGGCTCTTTTGGAAGAACTAGGTGAGCCGTTAATGTCGACTACGCTTATTTTGCCAGGTGCATTAGTGGCTGAGTCTAATCCTGATGACATTCGAGACGAATTAGAAAAACAAGTGGGTTTGATTATTCATGGTGGATTTTTAGGTGAACAACCTACCACTGTGATTGATATGTCCGAGGGTGAAAATATTGTTATTAGAGAAGGCAGTGGCGACACTAGCCCTTTCATTTAGCTTAACAAGCCATTTGTAATGTCTGCGGATAACTCTTCTTTTTCAGCTTCTAAACGAGCCAACGAGCCAGTGCAACAACCGTTGCCGCTGGCGTTTATCAATGGCGAAGCGTTAATTGAAAAACCTGAAGATTTATATATTCCCCCTGATGCGTTAGAGCTTATTCTGGAGGCGTTTGAAGGGCCGTTGGACTTATTGTTGTATCTAATTCGCAAGCAAAAATTCGATATCGTCAACTTGCCGGTTTTACAAGTGACTCAACAGTACATGGAATATGTTGAGTTGATGAAAGACATCAAACTCGAACTTGCCGCTGAATATTTATTAATGGCTGCTATTTTGGCTGAAGTAAAATCTCGTATGTTGTTACCCAAACGACCTGATGCAGAAGATGATGAAGACGACCCTCGTGCCGAACTCATTCGCCGCTTAAAAGAATACGAACGCATTAAACATGCTGCCCAAGAGTTAGATAGTATTCCCAGACAAGAAAGAGACGTGTTCACTGTCAACGTACAAACTGCGCCTTCTGTCGAACCTATTCGTGTTTTACCGACTGTTAGTTTGCAAGAACTAGTACTAGGCTTTCAATCGGCTATGCAACGAGCGCAAGCCTTTGAACATCACCATATTGAAAAAGAAACCTTATCAACTCGCGAACGAATGAGCTTGATATTAGAACAGATTTCGGCCGACCATTTTACTGGATTTGATGAGTTGTTCCATGCCAGCGAAGGCAAGGCTGGGGTAGTAGTGACCTTTTTGGCTATTTTAGAGTTAGCCAAAGAAAGTTTAATCGAACTGGTGCAAGCTCAGCCCTATAGCAACATTCATATCAAAATGAGTGGCCCGGCAAAATATACTGAGGCAGAGCTTGATGGCTAAAATATCCAGAGTACAACTTAAACAATTGGTCGAAGCCGCAATATTTGTGGCTGACGTTCCTATTGCTCAAGACCAACTGCAACAAACCGTGCTAGATGGTCTTGAGGTGAGTAAAACCATGTTGAAAGAAACACTCAGCGAGCTACAGTTAGATTATCAAGCCAGAGGCATACAGCTTGTTGAAGTAGCATCAGGATTTCGTTTTCAGTCTATGGATAGCTTAAGCCCTTGGTTAGGTAAACTGTGGCAAGAAAACGCCCCACGTTATTCTCGGGCAATGTTAGAAACCTTATCCTTAGTTGCCTACAGGCAGCCCATTACTCGCGGTGAAATTGAAGACGTACGCGGCGTGTCGGTTAGCAGTCAAATTATGAAAACCCTTGGCGAAAGGGGCTGGATTAAGGTCATTGGTCACAAAGAAGTGCCTGGCCGTCCGTCTTTATATGCCACGACTAAAACATTTTTAGATTACTTCGGGTTAAAAAGCTTAAGCGAATTACCCAGTAGTGATGATTTTATTACGTCTGAAGAAACAGACGATCAATTAAACATTCTTTTAAGCGAGTCTGAGCAAGATGTCGCAACAAAAGATCAACCAACACAATCTGTTGAAGGAACGGCGTCTACATCAAGTATGCCAACACCTCCAGACGAACCAGAGCAATTACATTAATGAGTGACAAATTACAAAAAGTACTGGCTAACGCCGGAGTAGGTTCGCGCCGCGAAATGGAAAGATGGATAGAAGCAGGGCGCATTTCTGTTAACGGTAAATTGGCTACTTTAGGTGACAGGGTTGAACCCGCCGACAAAATTCGGGTTGACGGTAACCCACTAAGCACATCGAATGAAGCGCCGGTTTGCCGTGTGTTGATGTACAACAAACCTGAAGGTGAGCTATGTAGTCGTAAAGATCCCGAAGGTCGCCCAACGGTATTTGACCGACTACCAGCTATTAGAAATGGCCGCTGGATTGCGGTAGGTCGTTTGGATATTAATACCAGTGGTTTATTGTTGTTTACTAACGATGGTGAATTAGCTAACCGTTTAATGCACCCCAAACATGAAATCGAGCGCGAGTATTCGGTACGGGTGTTTGGTGAAGTAGAAGATAAAATGTTAAAACGCCTCACCGACGGGGTAAAACTCGAAGATGGCGAAGCCAAATTTACCCAAATAGTTAAAAAGCCCGGCGACGATGAAGGTCAAAATACCTGGTATAACGTGAGTTTGTCTGAAGGTAGAAACCGTGAAGTCAGACGTTTGTGGGAATCGCAAGGTTTACAAGTAAGCCGCTTGATCCGCGTGCGGTATGGCGCACTGGAGTTGCAGAAACGTTTACCCCAAGGTGGCTGGGTTGAATTGGGGTTACCTGATTTAAATACCTTGCGTAAGAGTGTGAAATTGCCAGCTGAGACAGAGACATTGATTAAGATTGACCCTGGTAAGTTGGATCATGTGAAGATTAGTCGCATGCGGAGATCGGTTAAGAAGCATAGGGTGCGTCAGGCTAATAATAAGCGGGATTGATAGGCGCTTCGCTTTGTTGAGTTAGGTAACACCTTATGGGTTAGGTGTTACCTTAGATAGTTTTATGCCCTGTCGGGCACTGCCATCCTTGGCAGGTATCTCACAGAATCCCTTCTGTGCGACTTACTTCTTTTCAACAGCCAAAAGAAGTAAGCAAGAAAGGCCGCTCGCCGCTATGTTCTTCATCCAATTATTTATGATATTTAGCAGGTCGTCGTAATGTGCTCCCGGCACTCTACGACTCAATTTACATCCATGTAAATTGACCTACAAAATCTCAAAAATAATTGGCGAACATAGATGCGAGGGGGGGGCAAAGGCATCGACTTCGTCTATAAATATAGTTGTATATATATACAGTTTAATTCGATTTGTCCAATAAGAGCAGATCGTGGACATTTTGGGGTATTTCCGCAGGTATCCTTTGCCTGATTGGAAGAAAACGTTTATAAAAGAATAACGTAGAGGCCGTGTAAAAAAATGGTCTGAGTTATAGACGACATAATGTCGTGTTTAAACACGACGTTTTGTCGTCTAATAAATTGTTAGTTTACTTGGAGTAATACTTAATTATGGATGATGTATCTGAGCAATTTAAACCAATACAGAAGCGGTTTTATGTCATCTTGGTATTAACCGTAATATTCTTTGCGAGTGGCTTTATTCTCCAATATTTTGGTATCGAATTTCTCAATCCATTTTATGGTGCATTAATTGGAGTATTAATTTTTAATATTGGTATTTGGCTGTATTACAGGTGTCCAAAGTGTAATTCTGTACCATTTGCATTAGGCAGTGATGGTGTAGAGATTAGGCCTAAATCCTGCCATAAATGTGGTTCCAAGTTAAGGTAAAGTAAACTAACAAGTTTATTAAATTTCGTTACGGCCAAACAACGGCCTCCACTGGACGCGCAAAAAACGCGCGCCATTTATAAAAAGCGTTAGCTGAATAAATCATGACCCCAGCATTTTGGTACAAAAAAAGTGAATGGATTGCTTCAAATAGAGGATTCATTTTTAAAGTTGCGATAATTTCTTTACTCGTTGGTTTAAACGTTGGATTGATCTCTGATTACTTAAATATCCAGTCAAAAATACTGATACTAATTGCCATGATTTCAGGATTCACTTTTTTTTGGGCTTGCAGTTTCTTTATTGTTTGGTTGTGGTTTCGGACGCCACCCACGAAAGCCAATTCAAATAATATGATTCTAAAATATGGTCAAGTTGTTGGCTCGTCTTTGGAGTGGTTTTTTGCGGTATTTCTTGGTCTTTGGTACACGGGGTTGTGCTTGTTTACAATTGCTGTCCCCTTTAGTTTAATATTCAGCTAACAAGTGACTATGGTGTCAATCATTGAATTTTCGCCATATTCTCATCCCACATTACGCCGTCTCTCACCATTGAA
>NZ_CAJWCF010000076.1 GCF_913020055.1 uncultured Paraglaciecola sp.
TATTAAAAACGCGCTATACCAAGAAGAATTATCCTGCACTAAAATAAAAGGCTTTCACCTCAAAAAGACTAAAACAGGCGGTACATGGCGACTTCGTTATAGTGACTTAGCTAAAAAGCGTAAGGTTATTACCCTTGGTCGCTTTATAGACGGGACTAAGGACAGAATTGAAGCTTTTGATCTCGCTGTTAAGTATCGTGGCAACATTAAAGTCGGTGGTGATCCTTTATCCGAGGTAGAAAAAGAATTACAGCAACGCCAGATAAAACACGCTGAGAATTTAAGCAGTACCGTAGGCTCATATTTTTATGGTGCTTATACCTTGCACCAAGAAGATAAGTTAGACGACGGTAAGCATAACCTTGGTTTCATTAAGCGGTATTTCTCAGACTGGTTTGATAGGCCTATGAGCGATATAAACAAGCAGCACTTAAAATCATGGCAGCTAGGCATGAAAAGTAAAGGCTTAAGCCACGCCACTATTCAACGCTCGTTTGGCGCGCTCAGAACAATGCTACGGCATGCTGTTGAAGAAGAAGTCCTTGATGTTGACCCGACAGCTAACTTTAAGTTAGCGCCACCTACGGCCGCAGAAAAGCTTGCTAAAAATGATGGTTCAGACAAAAAGAAAAGGCGCATGCTTACTGATGAAGAACTGGCTGGAATTAATAAGGGTGCTAACTTATTTAATGCTGAGTGTATCGAGAAATTAAACAAGCCTAATTGGAATCGGCCTATACCAGTTTGGTTTTATCCTTTCTTTAGATTGGCTGCATATTCAGGATTTAGAACGGGTGATCTATATTCACTCAACTGGAATGAGTTGAACCTGCAGTTTAGACGGTTAATCAAAACCCCAAGAAAAACATTGCATCACAATGACCCAATCACTGTTGACTTACCTTTAGACGACGGGATTACCAAAGTATTAAATGATTGGCATACGTTTTTAGGCAAGCCAACTAGTGGCCTTGTATTCCCAAACATGCAAACAGGCCAGCAAATGGACAAGAAAACACATGGCAAACACTGGAAAAAGGTTTTACGCCTTGGCGGTGTTAAAACTGAAATAGACTTTTATAGCCTGCGTCACCACTATTGCAGCAAGATGGCTTCAAGCGGTGTTCCACTTTTTGAAATTGCAAAGTTAGCAGGGCACAAGAGCACTAAAATGATCGCTGACCATTACGGCCATTTATCAGCCAACGCTGGTAAGAATGCGCTAGCGTTTGTCTCAGGCGACTTTGATAGTCCATTTGACACAGTGGGGGATGCTGTTAATGCTTAAATCATTACTAGTCAAAGCTCAACGAGGTGATAAAAAAGCTAGAGTGACCATTTTGGATGAATATAGGTTACTGATAAAAAAGGGTGAAGAAGTGCCAAGTGATTTGTTTGATTTTGTACATGGTTTTCTAGAAAGCGTGACGAACGAATACAGAACATCTAAAGACGGCCGAGTGTCACTAAATCAATGTTTCCCAGACTCTCCAGCTAAAGAATCTAACCATGTCAGGAATCAGGACATAGTTAAATTTGTTAGACACGCTAAGTTGATTTTAGGGCAGGGTGATCATGAAGCAGTATTAAGTGCGGCTAAAAAATTCAATAGAAGCGAACAAGCTATTTATTCGGCTATTAAAGCTTATGCGAAGGAAGCGGGCAAACGAATGTTTAAAGAAATAGGCGCGGATATAACCGAGTAAAAGCACAGCGCGTATAACCCTAGTATTCCGTTTGTACTCTTAACAAACGGAAATATCATGACCTATTCAACAATTTCAGAATCTAAAAAATCAGACCATCTAAACGAAATGTTACGCACAAAACAGGCTGCAGCCTTGCTTGGTGTTTCACTTGTGACCCTATGGAGAATTGGAGAAAGAGACACTAATTTCCCATCAAAGATACGTATTAGCTCGCGTTGTGTTGGTTATCGTCGCGGTGACTTGTTGAAGTGGCAAGAATCGCAGATGGGGGCTTAATCTATGAGCTACCACAAAGAACAAACCCCAGCGCCAACTGGGGTTCTACCAACAGACAACACGCAAATGGAATCTAATCAGCAAGGTAATAATAGCCTTAATGAAAAGGTAATACCAATCTACAAAACAATAGAAAACACTAGCACCAATACGTTTGTAAGTTTTGCAGATCTAGCAGAAATGGCTAGAAATCCAACAGTAGGAATAAAAGACAATGCAAGTGCTCTTACACCATATAAAGCGAATGCTAAGACAAAAGCTACGGCACAAAAAAGTTTGTTTTATTCATTGGTTCAAGATCACGATGACGACGACCAAACAAAGCAAGAAATAAAAACCACATATGATCGGCGTGATTTAGCCTATCTTGCTTTTACGTCTAGTACTCATGAACTACCTAAGCATGAAGTGATTGGTAAAAGATGGAAAGTAGTCATTCCATTAGAGCAGCCCATAGACTTTGAGCGCTACGCAATGATAGCTCAGGGACTCACTGAACTACATAAAAGTGACAAAGCACAAAGCAGACTGCAGCAAGTGTTTTTCGCACCCAACAAGGTGAGTGAAACAGCCTCTTACGAGTACATAGACGAGCTTGAAAGTAGGCCTTTGATCAATGCGCTAGATGATAATAACCCGCTTATTAGGGATGCTCTGAGGGCGTTTCACGATGCCCAAAAAAAAGAAGTAATCCTGACAAAAGCAGCCAAGCCCAAACCAAAGCCAAGAGCAGCAAACGCGGATAACAGCATAATAAATTTGGTATGTGATAGCTACGATCTCAGAGCGGTACTAGAAAGCGAAGGTAACCGCAAAATAGGCTTAAAATACCTATCACCACATAGCAGCTCAGGCAAAGCCGGAATAGTGATATTGATGGGTGATGACGGCAAAGAACGCTGCTATTCACATCATGGTGAAGCTGATCCACTATCCAGCCTAAACAATAACGGCCATGCGCTTGATGTTTTCGATGTTATTTGCATCTTGGGCTTTAATGGCGATGTTGGTAAGTGCGTTGCTCACTATGCTAATGAGCTTGACCCTGATGGGCAGAAAAGCAGGCAAAAAGAACACATGGAGCAAAAGGACAAAGTTAGTGTTGATGACTTTGAAGTGCTAGCAGTAGAAGCCAAAAAAGATACTAACAATGTTTTTACTTTACCTGATTACCCGCAAGAATTACTTAACTTGCCTTATCAATTAGGTGAGCTACAAGTTTTTATCCTTAACCGCATGACCTATCCGTCAGTTGCTACGGCTGGATTTACGGCGCTAACTACACTTACGGCTTTTGCTCAAACCAATATCACGATCAAGTCGCGTGATGGTTTAGGTCTGAACGAGTATTACATGATTCTAGCCCCGACTGGTTTCGGCAAAGAGGATTTACGCAAACCCGCTGAGATATTGGATAGAAAATCAAACGAGGCTGCCTTATCTAACCATTTGAGCGGCATATTGATAAACGACTCGAGCGTTAGGTTTAGGCATTCAGCCCCAGCTAGTACACAAGGTATTCATCAAATTTTAGAAGGTAATCGTTCAGTGTTCTTTCTATCTGATGAATTCGCAGAATGGCTAAGGTTGAGCCACAAAGACTTAACTAAACAAGCCGCTCTTGGTTATCTAATGCAGGCATACAGTAAGGCATTATCCGTTATTGAGCCAGGTCATGCAGTTACCACCAAATATGAGCCAGTTGAAAACCCGCGCTTAAGTATATTGGCTACAAGTACCGCTGAGGCTATGTTCGAAACCATGACACGTGAACAGGCCGATAGTGGCGCATACAACCGATGGAATATGTTTGTAGGTGAACAGGAATTACCGCAAAAAGTATATGACGGGCTAGTCTATGAGCCAGAAGATGAGTTAGTGAGCTTCATAACTTGGGTAAAGAGTCATCCCGAATGCGAGATTAAATTTAGCCAAGCTGGTTTTAAGGAGTTTATGCGATTAGACCAAAAGCTATCTGAACCCATTAAGCGAAAAGATGCTCTATTGGGCGGTAGGCTAGGTGAACAATCAATCAAAATAGCAGCATTGTTAGCCTTGTCTGATAAGCGCTTTGTAATGAGTGCCAGCGACATTAAAACGGCATTTAATATTCGCGTAGGCCTTTACCGTAGAGCAGCAGCCTTGACCGCTCATGAGGGTAATATGGACGGGTTACACTCAACAGGGCAGGCACTAAAACAAGTTAGAGTAATCTTTGAAAAATCCCCTATGGTGTATAAATCACAGCTAGGCACAAAGAGCCGAAAATATTCAAAGTTAAATCTGTATGAGCAAAAAGCTGTGATTGATGCGCTCATATCAGAAGGTGTTGCGTCCCAATGCGTACAAAGTAAGGCGGTATTAGTCTCGCATATCTGCAAAGGGGGTGCGTTATGAGTTGCCGCCCAAGAGGCTATGCAGATTGGTCTCCACAAAAAAAAGCAATTGGAATAGTAAATCAGGTTAAAGATATTTTGGAAGAAGAAGCGGAATATCTACCATTAACTATTAGGCAAATATTTTATCGGCTTGTTGCTCGCGGTGTGATTGGCAAAGATGAAAAAAGCTATAAATCATTGTGCGAGTGTTTGAACAAAGCAAGGCGGGCTAGCTTTATTAGTTTTGATGATATTAGGGATGATGGGTTTAGCGCGTTCAATTGGGTTGGTTATAACAACTACGACCAATGGATTAGAACCACAATTCATTGTGCTGAAAACTTAGAGCTTGATAAACAGCGCGACCAAAAAACACGCCTAGTCGTATGGTGCGAAGCGGGCGGTATGGTTCCGCAGCTTGAGAGGTTTGTTAAAGAGTTATCCATACCAGTTGTTAGTAGTGGTGGTTTTGATTCGTTATCTACTAAAAAAGTAATGGCAAGCGAACTTAGTCGAATAGTCACTGATGGTCAGGATATTCGCGTATTGCATATTGGTGACTATGATCCAAGCGGTGTAACTATATTTACAGCATTAGCTGAAGATGTGAGCGCATTCGCAAAAGCTGATAGTGGAGTAACCATGAGCTTTGAGCGCATTGCTGTGCTGCCTGAGCATATCGACGAGTACAACTTGCCTACATCACCACCAAAGATAACGGATGTTCGCCGTCAGTTTACGGACGATAGAACAACACAGTGTGAAGCGTTAAAACCTGAAACGCTAAAACGTATATTGTTATCAGCGATTCATCGTTATGTTGACGAGGACACGTTTCAGGATGCAGTGTTTGAGCAACGTGAAGCAAGAGTTGATGCGATTAGTACACTCAAGCAGTTAGGTTTTAGCGGGTAAGCAACTATTTTAAGACGTTTTAATACAAGATTGTCTTAACTCGCAAAGCCTTTGTTAGCCTGTCTTGTAGAGTAGTTGTTATATATATTAAGACACTAATACACTATACCTATACCTTTTCTCTTCTATTTGGGTGGAGGGGGTGTATTAATGTCTTAATTGTCTTAATTGTCTTAATAGACCGGCTAAAACAACGGGATAAAAAATCAGCTAAAAACCGCATCCTACCCCTTAAAACATACCAGCAAGCACCCTAATTAGGTAGGGGCCTATATTCTAAAGGCCTTTATTCATAAGGGTGTCATTCTGAAATAACGCCAAACGCAAACATTCGCAAACATTAACGTATAATTACTCCATAGATACAGCGCATATACGGGGCAGTTACATTGCAAAAGCAATACATTCCGCAGAAGGATAATATAGCAAACTGGCTACGAGATTTAGACGGACGCACAGCCGTCGCTCAAGAGCTACGACAACGCCAAACATCACTATCAGATGACTTGGGCGGGGTTGAGTCATTGAGCTACCAGCAACGCGCATTAGTAGACCGCGCCATATTCCTTGAATTTCATCTGCAACAGCAAGAGCTAAGGCTGGCTAAAGGTGCTGATTTTGATACTGGCCAATGGGTTCAAGCGGCTAATTCTTTAAGCGGTATCTATTCAAAGCTAGGCCTACAGCGTAAAGCAAAAGACGTATCCCTGAGCCAGTATGTTAGCGGTGATGCTAAGTGAACATAGTTGATGCATCACTTGATCCTAACCTATTCGGTGAACAGTTCAGTGATGATAGCTTTAACAATTGGCGCACCTTGCTCAAGGCCTTTTACGGCCTGCCATTTGATGAGAAAGACTTAGAAGTATATCAACAGCTAACAGGGCGCACAGTAGCCCCTGAGCAGGCCATGAGAGAGCTATGGCTAGTTGTTGGGCGCAGAGGTGGCAAAAGCCAAGTAGCCGCCCTGATAGCCGTATATGAAGCATTCTTTCATGACCATAGTGCAAAGTTATCAGCAGGCGAATTAAGCACTGTTATGGTCATTGCTGCAGACCGCAAACAAGCGCGTTCAGTGTTCAGATACATTAAAGGTTTAGTCGGGTTATGCCCTATGCTTAAACAGATGGTGCTGCGCGAAACAACCGAGACATTAGAGCTTAACAACCGTTCTGTTATTGAGATAACCACAGCCAGCCACAGACGCACAAGGGGCTATACGTGCTCATGTGTTATCGCTGATGAAGTGGCGTTCTGGATGATAGATGGGGCTAACCCTGACAAAGAAATCATCAACGCTTTGCGCCCGTCATTGGCTACCC
The DNA here is from genome assembly GCF_913020055.1 of uncultured Paraglaciecola sp. GTDB lineage: Bacteria > Pseudomonadota > Gammaproteobacteria > Enterobacterales > Alteromonadaceae > Paraglaciecola. The sequence goes on from NZ_CAJWCF010000076.1 coordinate 6,601, forward strand.
TTGGCGGTAAGCTATTAGCCTTGTCTAGTCCATACGCTAGACGCGGCGTTTTATATGACGCATATAGAGACAACTTTGGTAAAGACAGCAAGCGCATTCTAGTTGCTCAAGCACCAACCGCCCTAATGAATCCTACTTTAGACCCTGCAGTAATAGAGCAGGCATATAAAGAGGACCCAGCCAGCGCCTCAGCAGAGTATGGCGCACAGTTTAGAACTGATGTTGAATCCTTTATCAGCCGCGAAGCTGTAGAAGCTGTAACCATCACTGACCGCATAGAGTTAGCACCGGCTAGAATCAATCGCTATGTAGGTTTTGTTGATGCTGCAGGCGGCTCTGGACAAGATGCAATGACAATGGCAGTTGCTCACATGGACACTAAATCAAACGTTGCCATTGTTGATGCTGTTAGATGCGTAAAGCCACCATTTAGCCCCGAACAAGTGGTGACAGAGTTTTGCGCTTTACTCAAGTCATACAGGATCACACGAGTGATAGGTGATGCGTGGGGAGGTGAGTTTGTCAGAGATCAATTCAAAAAGCGTGGCATACATTACCAAGTAAGCAAGAAAGATAAATCAATTATTTATGGGGAGTTATTACCGCTTATAAATTCTCAAAGGGTCGAGTTACCAGACATCAAACAGATGCGAGACGAGCTAATAGGCTTAGAGCGCAAGAACACCACGAAACCAAGAATAGACCATGCTCCAGGTCAACACGACGACATGATCAACGTAGTTGCAGGGGCTTTGGTATTCGGCTCTCAAAAAGACAACCGCACCATTGCATCCAGATTAATTTGTTAACTATAAAAAACACATAAGAGGCTTTATTCATGCAGATTACAACATCAAAAAACAAACAAGTTTTATCCAAGAAAGAAATTGAAAGAGCGGCCAACTTTGAAAAGCTGGAAATGTATTCACAGGGCAAAGGCATAGCCAGTTTTGCAGGTGGTTTCCCTGTAGTTAATAACTTAATACCAGAGATAACCGACATCGTTACACATGCAAGCTCACAGGCTTACAAAATATATTCTGACCAAACACGAACCAAGATGGATCAAGTACGCCTAGCCTCGAAGTTGGCGAAAGATGCGGAAAGACGTTTGCTTTCAGTCGGTGAAAAGGTATTTCAAACAATCAAAGATAACGGCGTAAAAGTCGATTCTGCATTTACAACCATGAAAAGCAAAGGCGAGACCAGCGACCACCCTAGAAGCCAAGCAATCAGAGAACGCTTACAAAACATGGAATATGGCGAACTACGCGAAACCTTATCTAGTAATGAACATGTAGCGGGCATTTTTCTAAGTGATCCGAAAATGCTTTACAGCCTTGATGATAAACAGCACTCAGTTGTAAGAGATGGTCTATTGAGTAAGCACCATCCAGAAGCGTATGAAGCCATGAAGTCACAAGACTTTTACTTTAAAGCTTATGAAGCGGTGCTAGGCAACACACAAGACTTAGTTAATATCATCGCAAGCAAAGAAGATGTAAAAAAAGCTGAATCTATGCGATTTGAAGTTTAAAGCCCTAGCTACTCACTAAGGTATGACACCTGAGCAACGTGGTTAAACGGCTCTTTTTTAAAGGTGGTTTATGAGCAGGCAAACAGTTTGGTTAATGTTAAACAAGGGCGACAAAATGCCACGAATTAAAAATGATTTAGCTGTAGATATTAGAAGCGATTTTGTAACCCGTATGCGCTCAATAGGTAAGAAACCAAAAGAGATTGAACAGCTTGATAGGTTTCTAGTGGCTTGCCTGCAGAATGTTAATGATTTGGATAGAGTGGCTAAGCAGAATCAAGCCGACTGACTTTTTATACGCATTTTGTGTCGGATTATTTTACACATTCGAAAATTAAATTTATTAAAAACCCTTAACTCATTGTAATTATTGAATATAGTAATTCTGGCGCGCTTGGTGCTTTATGCTTATTACACGATGAATTATCACTTTAGCAATTACCTTCCAAGGAAGGGATTAAAAGGAATATCAAATGGATAATAAAATGTTGAAAATGGCTTTTGCTAGTTTGGTTTTGGGTGTTAGTAGCTTTGCTAATGCTGGATTGGTTTTATTGGCAGACTTGAGTGTTGAAAACACAATTACCCTTACTGCAACATCAGGGACATCACTTGCCACAGTGAGCGGTCGTGACTCTGAAGGATTTTATCTAGCAGATTTTTTTGATTCTGCGTTACCCCTATTATATACCTTAATATCTGGCAATCTAACCAGTGCAAACAACGCTAGCAATAATACTCCGCTTTTATTTAATCATTATAGATCTAGATCTAAAGGCTTAAATGTGTATTCATTTACAAATGACGCTAAAATGTTGTTTACGGCTGGAGAACTTGCATTTAGCGGACAAGCAAGCTGGAATGTTGACGCTGCATCATATGCAAGTGCATTAAACGGAGCGCAAAGTGGAAACGTATATGCCCCCGCGGATAGAGATAGAGATATAGCAAACGCAACATTGATTGGAGCTTGGGAAGTGATTGGCGCAACTGACGTACCCGAACCATCTACCCTAGCCATCTTCGCGCTAGGCCTAATGGGTTTAGCGTCACGTAGATTTATGAAAAAATCTTAATTTAGTTAAAAGCTATTCTAGAAGCATCTGCCAATCGGTAGGTGCTTTTTTTTTGCGTGCTGTTTAGGTGTAGGAAAATGTTTGCATGCAAACAGGGGTAATTTGATTAATGTTTACTTCTTGTTTACTAGGTGAGGTAAATAATTGAATTTTATTTTTGAATCGGGCTACAGCCCTTTAGAATTGGTACAACCGAGTGGACTCGAACCACCGACCCCTACCATGTCAAGGTAGTGCTCTAACCAGCTGAGCTACGGTTGTATTAATTTACTTCTTCGCGGCAAATACTGCGCGTTGAAGCGGCGCGTATAATAACGACGAGGCTATTTATCTGCAAGCCCTTTTTTGATTAACTTAGTGTGATCGCGCAGCAAACGTACAATCTTAGCTTTCTTCTAGATATATCGTTGTATTAAATAGGTAAGACAATTATATTTTGTACGATTACTGTACAATTTGTAAGTTGCCACTATGCTTTTAACATTCCAAACAACGGCTTTAAACCAGATCTGACATCTGTTTTTGTAAACATGTCCTGCTGTAAAATCTGGGTTGATATTTTCAGGAGTGAAAATTGACACACACGGCATCCAATCAAGTTAAAACTATCATCCCATTCACAGCGGGTGATGGTTTAGAACTGAATCTGATTAACATTAAAAATCCCCATGATGTAAGCAAAGGTCCGGTGATTGTGGTGCATGGCGCTGGTGTCAGGGCAAATATATTTCAAGCACCGGTAGACCAGACCATAGTGGATGTTTTGATAGAGCAAGGATATGACGTTTGGTTAGAAAACTGGCGGGCAAGTATTGATTTTAAACCTATGCTTTGGACGTTAGATCAAGCCGCGGTTTATGATCATCCTTATGCGGTACAAAAAATCTTAGAGGTCACTGGAGAACGTCAACTAAAAGCAATTATCCATTGTCAAGGTTCTACCAGTTTTACCATGTCTTTAGTGGCGGGGTTATTGCCGCAAGTCACTACAGTGGTGAGTAATGCGGTTTCTTTGCACCCCGTAGTGCCAAGTTGGTCTAAATTTAAACTCTATTGCATGTTGCCTTTAGTTAAATTGATTACCGATTATCTGAATCCTCAGTGGGGAGTTAAGGCACCAACTCTTGCGGCAAAGTTAATTAATTCTATGGTTATGTTGACGCATCATGAGTGTGATAACCCTGTGTGTAAACAGGTGAGTTTTACTTACGGTAGTGGGTGCCCCGCATTGTGGTCCCATACCAATCTAAATGAGCAAACTCATGAGTGGCTTAGTCAAGAGTTTGCTGCTGTACCCTTGCGATTTTTTGCGCAAATTACCCGTAGCATTAAGCGTGGAAATTTGATTTCGGTCGAGTTGGATAATGTTTTACCACAAGACTTTACCCAATATGTTCCTAAGACCTGCGCCCGTATTGTGTTTTGTGCAGGGCAGAAAAACCTATGCTTTTTAGCTGAGAGCCAACGGCGAAGCTACAACTATTTTGCCGCTATTACTGCTGACTTTCATGTTTTAAAACTCTTCCCAGAATATGGGCACCTAGATGTATTTATGGGTAAAAATACGGCAAAAGATACCTTTCCCTTCATTATCGATGAGTTAAATAAAGGCAACCCACGTTATGTTGAAAATTATACGGAGCGCTTATGAGTTTTCTACCTAAACGCATTAAGGAATATACCGGTAAAAAAGCCTTAGTAGATGGCATTCCCTTTACCTTGCCAGTAGGTGCGACTAATTCACCTGCTTTGATGGCTATATTTCCCTGTGATCTACAGCAAGCTAAACGCTTTTTACCCCAAGGCATTCATCCATTCCGTTTGTGGAACAAGGCATTATTGGTGGTCACTGTGATTGATTATCGTGAAACCACTATTGGAAAATATGTGGAGTACAGCATTGCGTTAGCTTGTACTTATGGCAAAAAGCCAGCACCGAGATTATTGCCTGCTTTGTTGCCTAGTTTTTTTAAAACAGGCCAGTATGTGATTGATTTACCTGTGTCTTCAGAAATATCGGTGAAAGGTGGTAAAGGCATTTGGGGAATGCCTAAACATCAGGCTAGCCTTGATTTTAAGGTGACAGCAGAAAAAGCCAGTAGTCAGTACGATTTAGACGGAAAGTTAGTGACTTACGTGGAAATCGAGTTACCTAAAAAGGTCTGGTTTCCCGTCAAAGTCAAAGCCTCAAATTATTGTTCGTTTCGAGGCATGCTGATGCGTTCAGATATTTTTCTAGATAATAAAGCAGGCTTTAATTTATTTAGTAAGGCTCAGGCCCGTTTTGTTATTGGTGACCATCCAAGGTTACAAACGTTAAAACAATTAGATATTCAAGACTGTATGGCAACTGTGTATTTGCCTTCTATACATGGCATTTTGGATGATCATATAGAGAGCTGGTTTTTAAGCCATGAACAATTGCCTGAACTAGCACCAGAAGGATTAGAGTCAGTAGTTGCTCTTAGTTTAAGTGAAGAGTGGTTGGCACCACCTAATGCAGAGATCCCTGATGAGTGAATTGACTCATGTTCCTCAAGGTGTTGCGCCAGCTGTAGAAGCTGGCATTAAGCGTTCGTTGATTATTCCAGGGGGTGGTTTGCGTTTGTCTTATGCTGCAGGCGTCATTAAAACCCTGTTTGCGTCGGGGTTAACTTTTCAACATATGGATGGCACTTCTGGCGGAGCCTTAAATCTGGCTATGTTGTTGTCTGGTTTAAAGATTGACGATATCTGCGAGCGTTGGGCTAGTTTAGATATGCACGACACAGTGGCATTTTTACCGTTTAAACAGGCGATTAATTTAAAAGAGTTTACTGGCTCTGGCAGCGCTGAAGCATTTCGTACTAAGGTTTTTCTGCATTTAGGTATTGATATACAAAAGATCCGGGCCTCTGAGGGGCTGCAGGCGACATTTAATGTCGGAAATTTTAGTAAGAAAATGAATCAAGTGGTTGAATATCAGGATATTTCTGAGGACTTTTTAATTGCTGGTATGTCTTTGCCTGGTGTTTTTCCTCCGGTAACGATTGATGGGCAGGTGTATTTAGATTCTGGATTTGTGCAAGACGCCAATTTAATTGAAGCGGTTAAGCGCGGCTCCAATGAAATCTGGCTTATTTGGATTTTGGCGAATATCCCTCGTTATCGGACCGGGGTAATAAATAGTTATGTACAGATGTTAGAAATGAGTGCTAATGCTGCGCTGCATAAAGAGTTGACACAAATCGATGATATCAATCAGCGTATCAAACAAGGAGAGGTAGTGTACGGGCATGAACATCCCATTAGGCTGCATTTAGTTAAACCCGCTTCACCTTTACCTCTCGATCCCGATTTATATACAGGTCATGTTACTCATCAACAATTAATTGAGATGGGTAGTCACGATGCCGAATTTTATTTAATCCACAAAACACAGGAGGGGGTTCCTTTTGAACCTCATATAACCGTTATGACAGAAACGACTCTTGGTATTCAATTTAAAGAAACTATGGCTGGTGGTTTTTGTTTAGGTGCTGAAGATCCTAAGCAAGGTAACAACCTAGGTAAACGCAAAGGCTTAGAGTTAGCTATGCACGCTCAAGTTGATATTGATGATATGGACGGTTTTGTGAACGACCCACATCACACTGGTCGATTATCAGGAAACATTGATTTTGAGCCAATGGGTATGGGCATGGTAGCTGATAAAGGCGTGTTTAATTTGTTTTACCCAAATGGGCAACCGCAGATGAAGTTAATGGTTTATGAATTGGGATTTAGCCATGAAGGAAAGGAATATTATTTAGCGGGAAAAAAAGAAGTAAGAGATGATCCTGGATTTGATCTTTGGACAGACACTACAACTTTGTTTACTCAGTTACATCAAGGCAATGATAAAAATGGCCCAGTTATAGGAGCTGGTATTCTAAGTTTAGGGGTTAAAGACTTATTAAAACTAGTTTCAACAGTGACTGTTATTAACGCTCAATCAAATACCGACAAAGTGGCGACGGTTGCGAAATTTGGGCAGTTTTTTATGGGAGAACTGTGGGATAGCTATGTAAAAACCAGTTAATACTGCTTGGAAAGGAAGGAAAAGAGTATGCAATTAGATTACGAAGCAATTGTCATTGGTAGTGGGTTTGGTGGTGCCATTAACGCTTGTCGTTTAGCTAAAAAATGGCCAGGTAAAGTATTAGTTTTAGAAAGAGGGAAACGTTACCCCATGGGCAGTTTTCCTCGCACCCCTCACGATATGTCGAATAACTTTTGGAATGTGGTTAGGGAAAAACAGGAAAATCCTAAAAATACTGGCAGTAAAGAGATGTTTGGATTGTTTGATATTCGCAGCTTTGAACATATGGATGCTGTTGTTGGTGCGGGGTTAGGTGGCGGTTCACTTATATATGCGAATGTATTTTTAGAGCCGCCTGAGCATATTTTTGATCATAACTGGCCTGATAGCTGCAAAAAAGACGTACTTCAACCATATTACCAAACCGCTAAATCGGTTTTAGGTGCCAGGCCCATTCCCGACCAGAGCGCACCTAGACGAGAAGTAGTGCGTACACAATTGTTTGAGCAATTTGCTAAAAGTGATGGCAGAGAATCTGAATTAGTCGATATTAATGTGTTTTTTGGCAATGATTTTAACCAACCAACAGATATAGGTGTACAGGAAAAAAATCGTTATGGTGCAGTACAAACATCCTGTGTGTATTGCGCTGAGTGTGATGTGGGGTGCAATACTCACTCTAAGAACACTACAGATTTAAATTACTTGTTTGTGGCTGAAAATGATTATCAAACAAAAATCAACACCATGACGCTGGTGGAAAAAATTGTACCGCTAAATAGCGCTGGGGAGGAAGATCCAACTATCAATGGTGAGTATGGTTACAAAGTGATCTGGCTCGATTTAAATAACAATAAACATGAAGTATCCGCAACAAGTAAAAGAGTCATAGTTTCAGCAGGAACTCTAGGCACCAATGAATTGCTATTACGTTGCCGTGAAGTGTTTAAAACGTTACCCAATATTAATCAAAATTTGGGACGGCACTTTTCTGGAAATGGCGATTTTTTATCGTTTGTGATCGATGGTGAAAAACCTGCTGACCCTAATTATGGCCCAGTGATCACTCAAAAAATAGATTACAACTTGTATCAAGATTTTAAGCCTGGTGAAGCTTATATATTAGAAGACGCTAGTTTTCCTAATTTTGCCTCTTGGTATACCGAAGGTTTAAAGCCGGGGGTTTTACAAATATCTGGCTTGATTCGTACCTTAAATATGCTTTTTAAACGATTCGTGAGAGGTATCAAAACTGGACGGGTAGGTTATGCATTTCGTGAGTTACTTAAAAATGATGCGGCTTACACTACATCTGTATTGTTGTGTATGGGGATTGATAATAGTGCGGGTAAAATGAAGTTAGATAAACACGGTTTTCTTAATCTTGAATGGCCGTTTAAGCAAAATCAACCTCTGTATAATGCGATTATGGATATGGGCAAACGATTTACACGCTGGGCAAATGCCAAGGCATTTTTACCCATGCCAAATTTTTTCTGGCCACTAAAAAGTAACGTAACTGTGCACGCTTTAGGAGGGTGTAAATTAGCTGACAGTCCAGAAGTAGGAGTGACTAGCGCTAGTAAGGAAACTTTCGGTCAAGTCTTTAATTATAAGGGCTTATATGTTGCAGACGGTTCTTTGTTACCTACTGCCGTAGGTGCTAACCCTGTAGCGACTATTTCTGCACTGTCAGAGCGAGTGGCAGAAGGCATAACAGGTATCGAGCCAAATCCAAATGGTGATTTATAGGCTAACTAACGTTGGCCTGGTTTTATATTGCACCGTTTAAATAGGCTTTGCCAAAATTGTATGTGTTGTTGCATTTCAGCTTGATAGTTTTCAAAACCTTGTTGATGAAATTGCTTGATATAATCTTTAAAACTTGGTGATAAATAAAGGTTTGCCGTCATGTTTTCGAAAATAGGCCCCAGTTGGTATTGATAATGATTTATCTGACTAGCGATGGGCTGAATTTTTTCGATGAAAAATTGCTGAAAAACGTTAGTCAGATATTCCATTTTTTTGTTTGAGGCGTTTCCTGAACATTGAAGGCTCTGTGTATTTTGTAAAAGCCATTTGGTGGAGTGCTGTAAGTTGTCAGCTAATACTCTCTGGCTTAACCATAACTTAGCTGGCAGTGGATTGTTCATTAGGGTTTGCAGGTGTTGCTCTAGTGCTGCGCTATTAACTTGTTCATTTTGGTTTAATTGTAGCAAATAACTTAAAGTCTCTTTGATTTGACTTAGTCCATCACGTTCGTTGCCTTCTACTAATCCAACGTTTGTGCTGAATCCATATTTCGTTTCGCTGCTAAGTTGCATTAAGTCAGCCCAAACTAAGGGTAACTGTTCGGTTTTAACTTGTTGCCATTCTGTTAGTTTCTCCTGTAGTTTTGGCTCTAAAGTGTCTATCAGACATTGATTTAATGCATCGATTAAATGCCTTTCATAAATATATCGAGTAGAAGGTAATTGAAGGTTGCCAAGAGAAGTGTTGCGTTCAGCAACGAGTGAATATAATTCACAATGTTTAAGAGTATAAAACTCAAAAAGTTTAATTGTGGTAACAGGAAGGTTTTGTTTTAAATCTTTGATGGAAGGATAGGGCGGCAAACTGGTTTTTAGGCTGTTTTGGTTTGCAACATCCAAAACGTTTGCCATTCGCTCTTGGTATTCTTCTATATGACTTTGCAGCGATTGCTTGTTGTGACAACCAACTGTTGTGAACATCACTAATAGAATAAACAAGCAATCTCTCACTATTATTACCCCTTCGTATATGAAGAAATACTGCGTCCCCCATCAACAGCGATTATTTGCCCAGACACATAGGAGGCTTCAATTAAAAATTTAATGGCATGAGCGATATCTTGCATTGTACCGAGTCGCTGGGCAGGGACTTGATTGAGGATTTGTTGTTTATCATCATCATTTATTTGCATTTCAGGCCACAATATTGCGCCTGGGGCTACACCATTAACACGAATGTCAGGGGCTAATTCTAACGCCAAAGATTGAGTCATAGTGACTAGCGCTGACTTTGCCATACAATAAAGTGTGTGGTCTTTTAATGGTCTTGCAGCATGAATATCTACCATATTAATAATGACGCCAGTATTTTGTGCTAACGCTTTTGCACAATATTGGGATAAAAATAATGGTCCTTGCATATTGCTGCCAACAAGGCTCTGCCAGTCGTTTTCAGTAATCGTGCCTATCGGAGTGGGATAAAATGAAGAGGCGTTGTTAATTAATACATCTAATCGACCATATGAATCAATTGCTTGTTGGCCGATCCGTTCGATGCAAGATAAATCGGATAAATCGCCTTGCACCAACATTGCTGACTTTGGCCGAATTTGATTGAGTTCTAGGCACAGCTTTTCTGCTTCTAACCTAGACTGATTGCAATGCACAACAATGTTTGAGCCAAAGGAATGTAAATATTTTGCTGTATGCGCACCAATTCTTTTGGCACTACCTGTAATGAGGGTGATTTTGTTTTCCATTTTACTCAAACTTAAGCGATTAAAAGTTAAGGATATATCTGAACGATGTTAAAGAATAGGGGGCATGAATCACAAAGATAAATATCCCATAGATTTTCCTAATCAAAACTAGGAATCTAAGTTTTTTAGCGTTATTTTTGCACTCTCGATATATTGACCTCCAAAAAGTAACGCATGATTTAATACATGGTAAAGTTGATATATAGGTTTGCGATATTGATAGTCGGATTCAATCGGCCAAATCTCATCATAACCGCTATAAAAACTATCAGGGAATCGGCCAAATAATTCTGTCATAGCTAAGTCGGTCTCGCGATCACCATAATAAAACGCAGGATCATACAATACAGGCTGATTTTTATGGAAACCGGCATTACCTTGCCAAAGGTCGCCATGTAACATAGATGGAGTAGGGTTATGCCCTATGAGCAAACGTTTAATCGATTTCACTACACCCTCAATATTAGCTAAAACATGACCTTTTTCAGATAAGAGTTGCAGCATAAACCCAATACGTTGTTCGGCAAAAAAACAGCTCCATTTTTTTTGCCAGAGATTAGATTGCGGAGTAAGGCCAATAAAATTGTCTTCTTGCCAGCCATACATTTGTTGTGTGTGGTTTTTATGTAATTTTGCCAAGTTTTGTCCAAAGTGAAACCAGGTTTTTTCGTCTCCTTCACTCATAGCAAGATGTTCTAAGACCAAAAAGCTATGATCGGACACTACACCCATACAAATAACCTTGGGGACTTTAAATAGAGTTGGACTGCTTAAGTGATCTAAGCCTTCTGCTTCCGCCTTAAAATTGGCCAGTTGTATTTTTCCATTGGTTTTAACAAAAAAACGCTGTTTACCATCTGATATTATAAAGGCTTGATGACTGTCTCCAGCATTAACTTGACGAATGTCATCGCAGATGAAATCTTGTTGTATACACTCACTGATTTGTTCACTAATAAAGTGCCACATGTTCAGGCCTTGTTAAGCATGTCATTGGCTAATTATGGTGTAACTATCAAAATTGTATGGTCGATTAAGTTCTTTATAGTGAGGTTTTTATATTAATTGGGAATGTTGATTGGCTGGTACTCATCAATTAAGATCACTTTGTTTAAATTTTGAAAGGTTTTAAACATCGAGCTAATCAATTCTTTGTTGGCAATAAAAGTAGGTAAGTTGCCACCTGGGTTACCTCCTCCTGTGTAGGTAATTTCACTTTTTCCATTTTCAATTTGAATGGCTTTCCATATTCCATGCATGTTTTGCATACGCACATATTTTGAGTTGTGTGGTGTTGTATTGCCTCTATCGGATATTTCAATTTGAACCACACCGTCAATAATTGTGGTTGAAGAAAGAAACACCATGTCACGATTTTTTACTGGCCATGGCGCAGCAAAGAAACTATTAACCAAGCGTTCTGTTGGTGATATTTCTTCCAGTACTTTTACCTCAAGGCAATTGTGTATCCACTGCGGGGAAAACGTCACATCATCAAGCAAGGCAACTAATGCATATGGATTAGCATCGACAGTAGTTTTAACCAATATCTGTTTAAAGCCGGAATCGTTTTTCTTGCTATAGATACTGACATTCTTTTTTTGTTTTTCTAGCTTCCAATCTTCTGCCCAGCCGTTATTACTGTTTAATAACGTCACTAAGGTTATTAAGTAAACAGCTGTTTTTATTGCTTGGCATTGCATCACTAAACCTTATCTCGTTATAATAACCCTATAAGTTCTGATGGTAGCAGAGCTTCTTTTTTCAAAGCACCCTTTTTTGGGTGTTTTTTATTTTTATCAATCGGTTTTCAATTAAAGCCGACTCTCAACATTCGCATGTGGCGCTTGGTAGGTGTCACCACTGCATAAGGATTCTGATATGCCCGTAATTACTCTTCCCGATGGCAGCCAACGCCAATTTGAAAATGCTGTATCTGTATCTGATGTAGCCACTGATATTGGCCCTGGTTTAGCCAAAGCCACAATCGCGGGCAAAGTCGATGGTGTGCGTGTTGACGCACACGACTTAATTGAAAACGATGCTCAGGTGCAAATTATCACCGCCAAAGATGACGATGGATTAGAAATTATCCGTCATTCTTGTGCTCACTTAATCGGTCACGCAATTAAGCAACTATATCCAGATGCAAAAATGGCAATTGGTCCAACTATCGATAACGGTTTTTATTACGATATTGACATGGAGCACTCATTGAATGATGAAGATCTTGTTAAAATTGAAAAACGTATGTTGGAATTGGCAAAAACTAATTACGACGTAGTGAAGAAAGTAGTGACTTGGCAAGAAGCCAGAGATGCTTTTGAAGTCAGAGGTGAGTCATACAAAATACAGATCCTTGACGAAAACATAGACAAAGACGACAAACCTGGCCTGTATCATCACGAAGAATATATCGATATGTGCCGTGGCCCTCATGTGCCTAATATGCGTTTTTGTCAGCATTTCAAATTAATGAAGGTAGCGGGTGCGTATTGGCGAGGTGACAGCGACAACAAGATGTTGCAGCGCGTATACGGCACAGCTTGGGCTGATAAAAAACAACTCAAAGCTTATTTAAACAGACTAGAAGAAGCAGAAAAGCGCGATCACCGTAAAATTGGTAAAGCTTTAGATTTATTTCATTGGCAAGAAGAAGCGCCTGGTATGGTGTTTTGGCACAATGATGGCTGGAGTATTTATACTGAGTTAGAGAAATTTATCCGTGGCAAATTGCGTGAATATGATTATCAAGAAGTGAAAGCGCCGTTGATGATGGACCGTACCTTATGGGAAAAGTCTGGTCATTGGGATAAATATGCCGAGAATATGTTCACCACTACTTCAGAAAAACGTGAATATGCGATTAAACCTATGAACTGTCCAGGTCATGTGCAGATTTTCAACCAAGGTTTAAAGTCTTATCGTGACTTGCCTTTACGTATGGCTGAATTTGGCTGTTGTCATAGAAACGAACCATCCGGCGCGTTACATGGCTTAATGCGTGTTCGTGGGTTTACTCAAGATGATGCACATATTTTCTGTACCGATGAACAAGTGTTGGCTGAAGTAGGTGGTTGTATCGATTCAGTTTACGAAATCTATAAGATTTTTGGTTTCGAGAGTATTTCAGTCAAACTTTCTACTCGCCCAGAAAAGCGAGTGGGCAGTGATGAAGTTTGGGACAAAGCTGAGAAAGAATTAGCAGAAGCATTAACCTCTAAAGGTATCGAGTTTCAGTATCTTCCAGGCGAAGGAGCTTTCTATGGTCCGAAGATTGAATTCACTTTACATGATTGCTTAGATAGAGCTTGGCAATGCGGTACAGTACAACTCGATTTCTCTATGCCTGGCCGCCTTGGTTCAACTTATGTCGCCGAAGATGGAGAGCGAAAAGTACCTGTTATGATCCACAGAGCCATTTTAGGTTCTTTAGAGCGTTTTATTGGTATTTTAATTGAAGAATATTCTGGTCTGTTTCCACTTTGGTTGGCACCGACTCAAGCCATTGTGATGAATATTACTGATAAACAGGGCGATTATTCGAAAAAAGTAGTCAAAATGCTAAAAGAAAGTGGAATTAGGGCCAAGTCGGACTTGAGAAATGAGAAAATAGGCTTTAAGATCCGCGAGCACACGCTGAGGCGTGTCCCATACTTGCTTGTTGTTGGCGATAAAGAGATGGAAAGTGGTGAAATTGCCGTGCGTTCACGCAAAGGTGATGACCTTGGTAAAATGTCTATAGAGGCATTTATCGCTAAAACCATGTTAGAAGTTGACAACAAACATATCTGATTAATTTTGCGGAGGAACAACATATTAAAAGCGCTAACATGAAGGCTAAAGATTCGAACAAAGCTCGAATCAACGAAGAAATTACATTAAATGAAGTACGTTTAGTTGGTAAAGATGGTGAACCTTTAGGCGTAGTGTCTATTACAGAAGCCATGGACACCGCTGAGCAAGCCAATTTAGACTTGGTTGAAATTAGCCCTAATGCTGAGCCGCCAGTATGTAAAGTAATGGATTACGGTAAGTTCTTGTTTGAAAAAAGCAAGACACTTAAAGAGCAAAAGAAAAAACAGAAACAAATTCAGGTCAAGGAGATTAAGTTTCGCCCTGGCACTGATGAAGGCGATTACCAGGTAAAACTGCGCAACCTGCGTCGCTTTTTAGAAGCGGGAGACAAGGCCAAAGTAACGATACGTTTTCGTGGACGTGAAATGGCACACCAAGAAATTGGCATTGAACAACTTAAACGCGTTCGCGCGGATTTAGAAGACATTGCCAACTGCGAATCTTTCCCACATAGGGTAGAGGGTCGTCAGATGATCATGGTACTTGCCCCGATTAAGAAGTAGTTAAGGTCTACAAGTAGTTCGGACTCTGCATCCGTTCTCACCTTGCTGCTAAATATGTAACTTAGATTTTGAGTGTCTGCAACACGATAAATCATTAACAATGCGGAGTTTTAGCAATGCCTAAAATGAAATCCCACAGTGGAGCTGCCAAGCGTTTTAAGAAAACTGCTTCAGGTCGTTTCAAGAGTAAACAGTCTCACTTGCGTCACATTTTGACCAAGAAGAGTTCTAAGCGTAAACGTCACTTACGTGGCAAAAAACTGGCCCATGTGGCCGACACTGCGTTGATTCAACGCATGTTACCTTACGTTTAAAACAGGAGACTTAGAATATGGCAAGAGTAAAACGCGGTGTTGTCGCACGTGCCCGTCACAAAAAGGTACTGAAGCAAGCCAAAGGCTATTATGGAGCTCGTAGTCGAGTTTATCGTGTTGCTGTTCAGGCAGTAACTAAAGCTGGTCAATATGCTTATCGTGACCGTCGCAACAAGAAACGTACATTCCGTCAATTATGGATTGCACGTATAAATGCTGCTTCACGTCAAAATGGCCTATCTTACAGCCGTTTCATCAATGGTTTGAAGAAAGCCTCTGTTGAAATCGATCGCAAGATTTTAGCCGACATAGCGGTACATGATAAAAATGCATTTGTTGCATTAGTAAATGCAGCTAAAGGTGCATTAGCTTAATTTTTTAGCTTTTTAGCTAGATTTTTTAATAAATAGTCTTAAGTTCTTTCAGGAAACGGCGAGCATGATGCTCGCCGTTTTTCTTTGTTAAATTTAAAAGATAAACCAGCCTTTTGGTCAACACTAACAGGTACTTCCAATTTCCCCTTTGTTATTCCAGACTCAAAAAGGTCGCAGTTACACAATCCCAGTCATCATATTCAGTCGACAACCACTAACAAATATCGTTTTTTGACAAAAATTTTCCGGTAATTGAGTGTTTGGTTCAGATAATTGTCAAATAGGCTGACTTTGTGGCAATTGTATCTAGCCTCAAAGTATCGCTTTCGTGTAGAATTACCGGCTATTTTTAAATAGCCTTAGACTTAAACCAAGTCGTTGAATCAAGGCCATATTTTTATATTCAATTTCGGGGACACAATGGATCTTGATGGCATAATCAGTGAAGCAGAAGAGCAAATTAATGCCGCAACGGATGTCAATATTCTTGACGCCGTGCGCGTTGATTTTATGGGTAAAAAAGGTCGGATGACTGAGCTACTTAAAGGTTTAGGCAAACTATCTAATGAAGAACGCCCTGCTGCAGGTCAAAAAATTAATCAGGCCAAACAGAAAATTCAACAGTTGATCCATGCTAAAGGGCAGTTATTACAAACCCAAGAGCTTAATCAAAAGTTGGCCTGTGAAACTATTGATGTGACACTGCCTGGTCGAGGACAAAGTAGAGGTGGTCTACACCCAGTCACCCGCACCATCAATCGTATTGAAAGTTTTTTTAGTGAATTAGGTTTTAGCGTTAAAACAGGTCCAGAGGTAGAAGACGGCTTTCATAACTTTGATGCTTTAAATATTCCTGCGAATCATCCAGCCCGCGCAGACCACGATACTTTTTATTTTAATCCTGATGTGATGTTGCGTACTCAAACTTCAGGTGTGCAAATTCGCACCATGGAAGTAGAGCAGCCTCCACTTCGGATCATTTCACCTGGTCGTGTGTACCGTAATGATTATGATCAAACTCATACACCTATGTTTCATCAGGTTGAAGGTTTGATGGTGGATAAAAACGTGAGTTTTGCTGAATTAAAAGGAATTTTGCACGACTTTTTAAACAATTTTTTTGAACAAGACTTACAAGTTCGTTTTCGCCCCTCCTATTTCCCTTTTACCGAACCTTCTGCAGAAGTTGATGTAATGGGTAAAAATGGTAAATGGTTAGAGGTTTTGGGCTGCGGCATGGTACATCCAAATGTACTGAAATCAGTCAACATTGACCCTGAAGTGTATACAGGTTTTGCCTTTGGTATGGGCGTAGAACGTTTAACTATGTTGCGTTACGAAGTAAATGATTTACGCGCCTTCTTTGAAAACGATCTTCGTTTCCTTAAGCAATTTAA